>JBGTFI010000081.1:0-2365 GCA_041747335.1 Phycisphaeraceae bacterium
GCCGCGGCCCGCGTCCGGGCCCGAAGCGCTCCGGCTCCGCCTGGCCAACCGGTTGGGACGCGTGCGCTTCCGCCTGAACCGCTACGGCCTGCCGCTGGTGTGCGCCTGGGCGGTCGCCAAGCGGCTCCCGCTTTCCAACCCCTGGCGGACCCGCGTGAAGGCCCGGATTAACGCCGTCGACACCGCTCACCTCCGCTGACGGTCTCCAGGCACCCTTCCTAGACTGGAGCCCTGCCCGTGATCGGTCCGTCGGGCGCCGCAACCACTTTCTCACCCGCAAAATCGCAGGAATAACCCCATGCCCAACCTCACCATCGACGTCGCCAAAGTCCTCGCCGACGACGGCCTTCTGACCCACCAGTCCGGGACCATCGACAAGTCCCGCCTGCACCTGCCCGGGCCGGACTTTGTCGACCGGATCCTGATCAACTCGGACCGGAGCATCGGCGTCTTGAACAACTTCAGCCGGATCCTCAACACCGGGCGGCTGGCGGGGACGGGGTACACCTCGATCCTGCCCGTCGACCAGGGTATCGAGCACTCGGCCGGGGCCTCGTTCGCCCCCAACCCCGACTACTTCGACGCCGAGAAGATCGTCGAGCTGGCCATCGAGGGCGGGTGCAACGCCGTCGCGTCGACCTTCGGCGTGCTGGGCATGACCGCCCGCAAGTACGCCCACAAGATCCCCTACCTTGTCAAGTTCAACCACAACGAGCTGATGACCTACCCCAACCAGTACAAGCAGATCCCGTTCGGCAACATCAAGCAGTGCTGGGACATGGGGGCGGCGGCCGTGGGCGCGACGATCTACTTCGGCTCCGACGACTCGACCAACCAGATCCAGTACGTCTCCGACATGTTCGCCGAGGCGCACCAGTACGGCATGGTCACCGTCCTCTGGTGCTACATCCGCAACTCCGCCTTCAAGGTCAACGGCGTCGACTACCACTCTTCGGCCGACCTGACCGGCCAGGCTAACCACCTGGGCGCGACCATCCAGGCAGACATCGTCAAGCAGAAGCTACCCACGAACAACGGCGGGTACAACGCGCTGAACACCGGCGACTCCTCCTACGGCAAGTTCCGCACGGAGGTCTACACCGACCTGGCCGGCAGCGACAATGCCGGCAAGGGCGGCCACCCCATCGACCTGTGCCGCTACCAGCTCATCAACCAGTACATGGGGCGCGTGCCGCTGATCAACTCCGGCGGCGAGTCGAAGGGCGAGAGCGACCTGAAGGACGCGGTGACCACCGCCGTCATCAACAAGCGCGCCGGCGGCATGGGCCTGATCTCTGGCCGCAAGGCCTTCCAGCGGCCGATGAAGGAAGGGGCCGCTCTGCTCAACGCCATCCAGGATGTGTACCTGGACCCCAAGGTCACCATCGCCTGACCCCGCCCCGGTGGCACGGGCGTCCCGCCTGTGCTCCAGACAGCCCTGCCCGCTTCCGCCCCGCCCCGCGGGGCGTTTTCATGCCCATGCTCTACAATCACACCATGGCGACCCCGCCCCCCAACCCCGCCGCCGACGACCTCGACCCCGCCATGGTCGAGATCCTCCGCCACAAGACCCCTCTCGAAAAACTGGCCATGGCCGACGCGATGTGGCGATCCGCCCGCAACCAGATCCTCCTGGTCCTCCGCGCCCAGCACCCCGACTGGACCGAAGCCCAGGTCCAGCGGGAAGCCGCGAGAAGGCTCTCTCATGGAGCCGTCTGATCTGGTTGCCCACGCCGCCCTCCAGAAGATGTCATTCTCCGAAAACTCCAGTTCTACAAGCTCGGAGGATCGGACAAGCACCTACGCGACATCCGCAGCATGATCCGAACCTCAGTACCCGAGATCGACTTTGACTACATCGCCGCATGGGCTGACCGCGAGGGCGTCTCGGACGTCTGGGAAGTTGTCCGATCGCGCGGCTGACGCGAACGCTCACGGCATCGCGTGGTCCGGCACGGTTCCGCTGACGATGTACCGGCGTACTTCGTCCAGCGTCCAGCGGTCCAGCGGCACGACCAGCACGCCGTCGTACACCCGGTCCGCCCACAGCCCGCCGTAGGTCCGCGTGAAGTTGCCCCGCATGGGCGTGATCCGCACCATCAAGCGGTGCCCGGACGGGCCGGACGCTCTAGCGAGCAGCCAGTTCGGCTGCACCTCGCCCGCGAAGTGCTGGTTCTTCCCGGGCCGAGCCGTCAGTTCGCTGCGTCGCCTGTCTGGTCGGTCGGGCTCAACGAGCCACCAGCTCTGATCGTGCCTGCTCTCCAGCAGCACGCGGCCCTGGTCCGCCGGCGAGCCGTTGTCCACCAGCGTGACGGCCACCATGCCGCCGAACAACAGGGCGTCGCCCGCCGCCGGTCGCTGGCCG
>JBGTFI010000082.1:0-1899 GCA_041747335.1 Phycisphaeraceae bacterium
GCGCGGATCATCGCGGCCATGGCCCAGGGCCTGCCCGTCGGTGACGATGGGCGCGTCTCCCCCGGTTCGCCCGAAGAGTATCGCCGCATCCCCTGGATCTGGCGCGTCGCCATCGCCGCCGGCCGGCGCAACAACCCCGACGAACTCCGCGCCATCCTCGAAATCTCACTCCCACCAATGAATGAACCCCTCTGGGACTGGCAGTCCGTCGTCATCGGGGGGGGTCTCATCAACGGCATCACCCACGCCGGCGACTGGCCGCGCGAGCGGATCGAATCCCTTATCGCCGACGATCGCGGCCTCCTCGCACGCTGGCGGCGCGCAAACGCCCTGGCCGCCGTCATGGCCGACGACGAATCAGTCCCCCCCGGCACGCGCTACGATGCCCTGCGCATGATCGCCATGGATGGCTGGAAAGCACGCGGCCGACAACTCGCTCGATACCTCGGCCCCAATGTCAACCCCGAACTCCAGATGGGCGCCGTCAGCGGCCTGGGCGACATCGATGCCCCCGAGGCGGTTCAGACGCTCCTCACCAGCCTCCCTCACCTCACCGACCACAACCGAAAGCTCGCCCTCGAAGCCATGTTCCGCTCCGCCCCGCGCACGCACGCCCTGCTCGACGCCATCACACTTGGCCTCCTTCCCGCCTCGATGATCGATGCCGAAACAACCCGACGCCTGCGCGAGTCGAACGTGAATCGCCCCCTCAGCGAGCCGCGACCGTGAGGGAGCGGTGGATCAAAGTGTAAACACCCGTATCACCGTTCATCACGGTGTACGACTTGTCCCGCCAACAATTGAATCTTCAATCGTCACCGCTTGCTCACCAGGTAATCCAGCATCACATCCCCTCCCAGCCGCCTTATCCGCCGCAATTCCAGCGACATCGCCTCCGCGATGCGCTCGCACGTCAGCCCCCGCACCCCCGGAACCGCCCGAGCGTCCCCCAAGACCCTCGGTGCGATGAACACCAGCGCCTCATCCACCAGTCCCTGCCCGAACATCGCTCCCAGCAGTCTCGCCCCGCCCTCCACCAGAACGTTCGTCGCGGCGTGCGCCTTTCCGAGGTGCGCAAGCAGCGGCCGAAGGTCCAGCGTCTTCGCATCCCCACCCAACAAAGGCAGCGACAACACCTCCACGCCCAGCGCCGTGAGCCGCTGACGCTTCTCCACAACCGCAGCATCCCTCGCCGAACTCACCGCGATCGTCACCGGCGGATCAACCCGCTCTTTTCCCGCCGATCGCTCCAGCAGCGCGCACGTTTCCGGGATCCGAAGCTTTGGATCCACCACCACCCGCCTGGCGATGCGCCGCGTTCGTACTTCGCGCGCCGTCAGCAGCGGATCGTCCGCCAGCACCGTCCCGATCCCCACCACGATCGCATCCACCCGCCCGCGCAACCGATGCACCCGTCTGCGCGAATAGTCATTGCTGATCCATCGGCTGTCGCCCGAGGCCGTCGCGATGCGGCCGTCCACCGTCTGCGCCCACTTGGCGATCACCCACGGCATCCCTGTCCGCACGCGCTTGAGATATGCTTCCTTAAGCGGCCGCGCCTGGGCTTCGCAAATCCCCGTGACCACCTCGATCCCCGCCGCGCGCAGCTCGGCCGCGCCGCGACCGGCCACCTGCCCGAACGGATCCTCCATCGCCATGACCACCCGCGCCACCTTCGCCCGGATGAGCGCCCGTGTGCAGGGCGGCGTCTTGCCCTGATGGCGGCAAGGTTCGAGCGTGATGTACACCGTCACCCCGGCCGGATCATGCCCCCGTCGCGTGCAGTCGGTGAGCGCCTCGATCTCCGCGTGATCACCGCCGAAGCGCCGATGCCACCCTTCGCCCAGAAGCGCCCCCTCGCGCACGATCACGCACCCGACCATCGGGTTGGGCTCCACC
>JBGTFI010000083.1:0-5724 GCA_041747335.1 Phycisphaeraceae bacterium
TTCTGTTTCTCGGCGTAGGCTTTGGGGGCATCGGGATTCTGATCGAGGCTCAGGCCGATCATGACGAAGTCGTCGCGCCCGCGCATGGCGTCGTACACGGCCTTGAGGTGCGGCGTCTCGGCCAGGCACGGCACGCACCACGTCGCCCAGAAGTCGAGAAGGATGTACTTGCCGCGGAAGTCGGCAAGGCGAAGGGGTTTGCCGTCGAGGGTTACGGTCTCGAGGTCGGGCGCCTGGCCGCCGACTTCGATGAACGTGTGGCCGGTCAACTCGACGGTGCCGAGGTCGAGCGGCTCGTCGGTCTGCCCGCCGGGGATGGGGGGCACGGTGAACTCCAGCGAGCCGCTGGCGAGGGTTTGCCCCAGGCCGCACTGATTGGGCTGTGGCGGGGCGTTGAGGGTGATGGTCAGTCGCAGATCGCCGGGCAGGACATCGGCGATTTCGAAGGCGCCGTCGGCGTTGGGCTTGAAGCTGTAAGAGCGGCTTTTTTCCTGAATCGTTGCGATTGCCGATTGGTACGCCTTTCCGGCCTCGGTCTTGAGCCAGTCCTGATGCCAGGTCTGCCGTTGCTCCGCGGACATCTCCTCCCATTCGTCGGGAGTGGGAAGCTCGGGATAGTCGACCTTGGTTCTGGCGAGAAACATGCCGTAGGCGAGGCTGGCGCCTTCGGGCAAGTCCTCAGGCAGCGCGATTTTACCGATGACGGGCCGACCCCGGCCGCCGACCTCGATGGTTCCGGTTTCCCCGGCCGCGACGGTGACCGATTCGCTCAAGGTGCTCGAGGACATGGCGCGGCCGTCGGGCAGGTCGACGCGGAGCTGCCTGCCGATTCTGTAGGTTCCGGGGGCGGCTCGTTCGATGACGAATGAGCCGTCACCCTTTGTCGTGATGTCATACTGCTGGTAGGCGTGGGGCTGGTCGGCGACCATCTCGCGTTGCAGGTGAACCGCCAGCGGCTCGTTCGCCGCCGGTTTACTTCCGATCTTCACAATTCCCTCGATCCGTGCCCACCGTTCGAGTTTCAGTTCCAGCGGCTCTTCGTGGGTCGATGCGCTCACCTCGCCATAGCCGTTGTCGTGGTACGCCATAATCAGAAACGATGTGATCTGCGGCGGGAAGCTGAAACGTCCCTGGTCATCGGTCACGGCGCGCGGGCAGCCCTGGTCGATCACATACCGGCCATTTTGGAGGACGGCATTCTGGCCTGGAGTCGCAAGGGTGAGTATGGCGAGCGGGACCGGCTCGCCGTCCGGACCGACGACAACCCCCCGCAGATTCTCCGCGGCCACGAGGCGTACATCGAAGCGCTGATTCCCCGCATCAACAGAGTACGCCTCGCTGACCACCGGCCGATAGCCATCGGCCTCGATGCGCACGCGATGGTGAATGTCCGAACGGGTGAATGTGTGTGTGAATCCGCCAGCGCTTGCCGTGACCGCCCGATTCCGCTCGACGTAAGGCCTTCCCCCGGTGCCATCCCAGTCGATCACGGGAATGACCTTGAAGGAGGCGATCGGATCCCCCGTGACATCGTCCATCACCGTCCCCGCGATCGTAAGTGACAGCTGCTCACCCATGATCACCTGGTGTTGCGTGCCGTCCGCGACGACGGTGTAGTCGTTGATGGTCGCGAAACCTCGGGCCCAGATTGAATACGTGACGGCGTCCTCAGGAGCATCGGTCCATTCGACCTCGCCGTTCTTATCGCTGGTGCGCCAGATCTCGAAGGTGCTGTAGCCACGCCATGTTTGGGGCTGCACGCGCGCCCCCTTGATTGGGTTGCCACCTTCATCGACGATCTTGAGACGCAGGACTTTGGCTGGATTCAGCCGAAACTCCACTCCCGTCGTGTCCCCACTCACTTCTAGATGCTTGATATCGGACGCCTTGTCGATCGCGTGGACGGTCAGCACGGTCGGTCCCGGCTTGGAGCTCTCAAAGACGAATCTCCCTTCGGCGTCCGACCGCGCGTGGGGGTAGTTGCTACCGCCACGACGCGCGCCTTGGAGGATGTAGGCCCCTTCAATGGGGTTGCCCTCGTGATCGAGCACCCTGCCCGACAGTCTCACGCCCGAGCGCATCACGGACACGGCTGAATGGTTTCTCAGTTCTTCAAGGGTGGCCTCCCGGTCGGTGAAAGCCGAATCGTCGATGTAGTCACGATGACTCTTGCGAAGATAAACCCGCTCAACCTCCGGCGGGATCATGTCACTCCGCCAACGACCCTGGGCATCAGTCCTGACCGCATCGGGGCCGGTCATCCGCGGCCCTTGACCGGTTCCAAGATCGGGGATGAGCAATTCAAGGGTAGCATCCTCGATGCCTTCGCCAGCCTCGTTCACGATGCGCCCACCAATGGTCGTTCCTTTCTCCAGGGAGAAGCTGAACGATGGCGGCAAGGAGAACCAGGGTGAGTCGTCCTGCTTTTGCCACATCATGGCCAGGGGGATATAACCGTCCGCGGCAGCGCGAACGACCAGCCACAGTTCATGGTGGTCCTCGGAGAGCTTCACACGATACGCGCCCTTTGCGTCGGTGGGCTCCGTGTGTCGGCCATGACCGGTGCGGACGGTGATCCGAGCATTCGGGATCGGCTCACCGGTTGCCTGGTCGAGGACGGTGATGTCGATGCCGTCAGCACGCGTTTCGGCGCGGACAACATTGCCCTGCGTCCAAGCAACGATGAGCAGCAATGTGGCAGTGAGTGTGAAGCGATTGCACATGAGGCATCCTTTCAACTGGGGGCTAGAAGCTGGAGTCTGTCAGGTCTAGTTTGAGCTGTGATTGACCCGTGGAGGGTTCTCCGTGTCATCCAGACCGAATTGAAATCCGACTTGGAAGGCCATGATCATGATCCGGTGTTCCAGAAGAGCCCTAAAAGCGGTCTCGATCCGTGGCCGCCCGCACCGCCCGGAGGATGCCTGCGCCGCGCAGGTCGCGGGCGATCACCTTGCCATCCGGGCCGATGAGCCAGATCGAGGGGATGCCCTGGACGCCGTACTGTTTGGGCACATCGGTCTTCGACCATTCGCCGAGGAAAGCCTGGATCCATTCAAGATTCTGTTTCTCGGCGTAGGCTTTGGGGGCATCGGGATTCTGATCGAGGCTCAGGCCGATCATGACGAAGTCGTCGCGCCCGCGCATGGCGTCGTACACGGCCTTAAGGTGCGGCGTCTCAGCCAGGCACGGCACGCACCAGGTGGCCCAGAAGTCGAGCAGGATGTACTTGCCGCGGAAGTCGGCAAGGCGGATCGGCCGGCCGTCGAGGGTCGGGGCCTCGAAGTCCGGCGCGAGCGCGCCGGCCTCGACCAGCCCGTGCGCGGTCATCCGAATCTCGCCGATATCCAGCGGCCAATCGTCCCGGCCGGTGGGCATCTCAGGGACGGTGAACTCGTGGGAGGCGCTGGCGAGTGTCCGGTAGGCGCCATCGGGGGCGTTGGGCGAGGGTGCGGAGACAGAAGCGCTGAATTGGTACGTGCCCGCCGCCACATCCGGGATGGTGAACCGGCCTGTCGCATCGGGCGCGGTCGAGTATCGTCGCGATTGACTTTGAACCGCGTCGATCCGGGTTTGGTAAGCCTTGCCGGGTTCCGTCTGGAGCCACTGTTCGCGCCAGGCTTGCCGCTCATGGGCGGACATCCGCGGCCAATCTGCAGGCTCGGGGAACTCGGGATAATCGAGTCTGACCTGAATGGACATCATGTCGTAGATCATGTCCGCGCGATCGGCGAGCGCATCGGGCAGGACAAGGCGACCCGTCACCGCGCGTCCCATGCCGCCGATCTGAATGGCGAGGTTGTCGCCGGGGTTCACGGTGACACGCTGGTACGAGGTAGGCGACGAGTACCACGACCCCCAGGATGTCCTCGATCGAACTTCGAGGCCGATTTGATACGTGCCGGGTGTCAATCGGTCGAGGATGAAGACGCCCTCCTCGTTGGTCGGGGCGCCGCGGATGAAGTGCATCGCGTGCGGTTCGTCGGCTGGTGGGTCGCTAATCTGAATCACCCTGATCGCCGCGAGCCGCGCCGGTTCCGTGCCGATCCTGGCCACCCCCTCGACCCGTGCCCAGGGTTCAAGCACCAAATCAATGACTTCAGGAGTTTCATCGGCCTTGAAAGTGCCGTACCCGCCGTCGTGAAACGCCATGATCAGGAAGGGTGTGCTCTGCGGCCGGAAGGTGAATCGGCCTTCCTCATCGCTTTGGGTGGTCGGGCAGCCCTGGCCCTGAACATCGGTCCCGTTGTGGAGTATCGCGACGTTGCCGGGTGTCGAGAGCACGAGCATCGCGCCGGCAGCCGGCCTGCCATCGGGTCCGATGACCCTGCCGCGAATCGCCGGGCCTGGCTTGAGACGCAGCTCCTCGCGATGCTCGGCGTAGGCAAGCGGGTAGGCGTTGGTGACCGCCGGGATGTATCCATCGGCCTCGATGCGCACGCGGTGCTGGATGTCATCTCGGGTGAAGGTCACCTTGAACTGCCCGTCTTTTCCATCAACCGCCTCGTCACGAAGGATGTGCGGCGGCCCGGTAGCGTCAACCATCACGGGGATGGCCTCAAACGACGGGATTACCTCGCCGGTGGCGTCATCCACCACGCGGCCGGTGATGGTCATGGGCTTGCGCAGGACGACGACCCGCTGCCGGCCATCCGCGACGATCGTCAGGTCGCTGGTCGTTCCCGCGTAGCCCTGGGCGCCGACGCCGTAGGTGACGGCGTCCTCAGGAGCATCGGTCCATTCGACCTCGCCGTTCTCATCGCTGGTGCGCCAGATCTCGAACGTGTGGTAGCCGCGCCAAAGTCCGGGGACGACGCGGGCGTTCTTGATCGGGTTGCCATCTTCGTCCACGATCTTCAGCCGCAGAATCTTCGCGGGATTGAGGCGGAACTCGATATCCTCGATGTTCTTGGTCACGTCGAGGATCTTGAGATCCGATGCCTTGTCGATCGCGTGGACGGTCAGCACAGTCTGCCCGGGCTTGGAGCCATCGAAGACGAAGTTGCCCTCGGCATCCGACCGGGTGTGCGGTTGATGCCCCATGCCGCGGATCGCACCCTGTAGGATGTACGCCCCCTCGATGGGGTTGCCCTGGGCGTCGAGCACCCTGCCCGCCAGGCGCACGCCCGAGCGCATCACGAACACCGCCGATTCGTCGCGCAGTTCCTCAAGCGTCGCTTCTTCTCCCCGGCTCTGTTCATCGCTGATGTATTGGGGATGGGACTTGCGGACGCTCACGTGCCGGGCATCGGCGGGGATGGTGTCGCAGCGCCAGCGGCCTTGGGCGTCGGTCCTTACTGGATCATCATTGGTGGAAACGTGCGGCTGACCTTCCCGGCGCGTGGCGAAGGCGGTGAGGAACAGCGTCGCGCCCTCGATGGGACGGCCTTCCTCATCGACCACTCGCCCGCCGATGGTCGTGCCTTTCTCGAGCGAGAAGGTGAAGGCGTCGGGGATGTCCAGCACGTTTTCGCGCTTGGACCAGTACATCATCAGCGGCACGTATCCCTCGGCCGCGGCGCGGACGATCAGGAAAAGCTCGGTGCCGTCCTCCGAGAGTTCGACGCGGTACCGGCCCTGCTCATCGGCGGTGAAGGTGGTCGGCCCGTGGCCGGCGCGGACGGTGATGCGCGGATGGGGGATGGGCTTGCCGGTGGCCTGGTCGAGAACGGTGACATCCATCGTCGGCCGAGTGGCGGGAGCGGTGGTGGTTTGCGGCTCCTCGTT
>JBGTFI010000084.1:0-6963 GCA_041747335.1 Phycisphaeraceae bacterium
CATCCGCCGCTCGCGTTCGGTGCGCTCGTTCATCGCGCACCGCCTTTCGACCATGCCTGAGCGTAGACCGCCAGCTCGCGGCGCTTGCGCGGCGGCAGACCCTCCCACACGGCGATGAGCGCGCGCAGGTGTGGACATTCAGGGACATCCATAGCCGCCTGCGCCTGCCCGCCGGTCGGCCCACGGCCCCTGGCGATTTCCGCTAAGCGCGTGATGAGCAAAGGTTTAGCGAAATCGTTGTCCGGACTGTAAATCTGCTGGCTTTGCCTACCCAAGTTCGAATCCTGGCTCGCCCATTGCATGTGGACTTTGGCGCGGGGCGTCACCTCTCCATTCTCTGATGCGCCGCGTACGCGAGTGTTCCATGGAGGTGGCCCCGGGGAAGGGGAACCAGCCGGACCGGTCGGTTTTGCGGGCAGAATCCGTGACATTCCGATTGAGCGAGCGAGCGCGGACTCTGTGACAGGGTTCGCCCAGGAGGCGATGGCATGATATAATGATCCCTATGTTTTTAAAGCGGCCCTCTTCCCAACGCAGCGCCGGGCGGGGGAGCTTCCTGGGGGATCCGGCCGGAATGACGCGGCCGTGTCGTCGGGCCATCCTTCGAGCCGGGGCAGTCGCCCTGGCCGGACTGACGTGCTCGCGCGACGCATGGGCCGGGAATCGGCCCGCACCGAGCGAGCGGGTAGCGATCGGCATGATCGGCGTGGGGGGGATGGGCGGTGGGCACCTGGATGTCCTGCTGGGCATGCCCGAGGCGCAGGTGGCGGCGGTGTGTGACGTGTTCGAGTCCAAACGGTTGGCGGCTGCCCGGAAGGTGGAAGCACACTACGGGCGGATGGCAGCCGGCGGCACGTTTCGGGGGTGCGCGGCTTATGATCGATATGAGGATCTGATCGCCCGGGCGGACATCGACGCGGTGTTCATCGCCACGCAGGACAGTTGGCACGCGTCGATGGCGATCGCCGCGGCGCGGGCGGGCAAGGACATATACCTCGAAAAGCCGCTCACGGACACACTCGACGCCGGGCAGGCCGTGATTGACGCGGTGCGGCGGTATGCCCGTGTGCTGCAGGTCGGTCAGCAGCAGCGGTCGGAAGGCAACTTCCGCTTCGCGTGTGAACTTGTGCGAAACGGCTACATCGGCAGGTTGCGGAAGATTCTCGTTGGCGTGCATGGAGGGATTGATTCGGGCGCTGTCCCCCAGCCCGGCGATCCACCGGCCGACCTGGACTACGATCGCTGGCTGGGGCCTGCGCCGTGGAAGCCCTATTCGCCGCAGCGTGTGAGCAGTGCGTACTGGTACCACTGCTCGGATTACGGCATCGGGTTCCAGGCGGGTTGGGGCGTTCATCATCTGGACATCGCGCAGTGGGGGCACGGATCTGAGAACAGCGGCCCCGTGGAAGTCGAGGGCGTGGGAGTATTCCCGCGCGACGGCCTCTGCGATACACCGATCACCTGGCGGACGACGATGCGCTATGAGGACGGCGTCGAGCTCAGCTTCACCAGCAATGACGCCAACACCCAGGGGGTTCGTTTCGAGGGCGATGAGGGGTGGGTGTTCGTGTGGCGCGGCGGCATCGCCGCATCGCCCGATTCGCTCCTGAAGGTGGTGCTCAAGCCCGATGAACTGCACCTCGAGGTCAGCGAGCATCATCACCGCAACTTTATCGAGTGCGTCAAATCGCGGCGGGATCCGATCGCGGCGGTGGAGGTCGGGCATCGCGCGAATACCCTGTGCATCCTGAGCGACGTCGCGATCCACCTGGGGCGGAAGATCCGATGGGATCCGGAGAGACAGAGCTTCGTGAACGACACCGCGGCCAAGGTGATGCGAAGCCGGGCGCTGCGGAGCCCCTGGGGCATGGTGTAGACTGACCTGTCGTCCGGTCATGTCGCCGGGCAGTTCACACCGTCGCCCGGAGAAACATCATGTGGACAAGACGTGCAGGTCGTGGGCGTCCAACGCGAGGCGGACGCTGGCTGTGGATCACTCTGATCGTCGTGATGGGGGCGGTGGGACTGACGCATGGCGCGGATGAGCGCCCCAACATCCTGTTTGTCTTCACCGACGACCACGCGGCCCACGCCATCAGCGCCTACGGCTCGAAGATCAACCGGACGCCGAACCTCGACCGACTGGCGAAGGAGGGGATGCTGTTTCGCCACTGCTTCGTGACCAACGCCATCTGCGGCCCCAGCCGCGCGGTGATCCTCACGGGCAAGCACAGTCATCTGAACGGTTTCATTCAGAACGGCGACCGGTTCGACGGATCGCAGACCACATTCCCCAAGCTTCTGCGCGAAGCGGGGTATGAAACGGCGGTGATCGGCAAGTGGCACCTGGCGAGCGAACCGACGGGCTTCGATCACTGGAATGTACTGATCGGCCAGGGGCCTTACTACAACCCGCCGATGATCCGCGATGGCGAGCGCGTGGAGCATGAGGGCTACACCACGGACATCATCACGGACCTGGCGCTGGACTGGCTCAAGACCGGGCGGGACAGGGACAAGCCCTTCATGCTCATGTACCAGCACAAAGCGCCGCATCGTCCGTGGGAGCCGGGCCCGAAACACCTGACGATGTACGATGACGCGGACATCCCCGAGCCTACGACCCTCTTCGACGATTACGCCGGCCGGGGCAGCGCGGCGAAGATGCAGAAAATGACGATCGCGAATGATCTGAGCGATCGTGATCTCAAGCTCATCCCCCCGCCGAATCTCACCCCCGCGCAGCTCGCGACGTGGAACGCGGCGTACGGCCCGAAGAACCAGGCCTTTGAGAAAGCGAATCTGTCCGGCGACGCCTTGGTGCGGTGGAAGTACCAGCGGTACATCAAGGACTACCTGCGCTGCGTCGCGTCGGTGGATGACAACCTCGGCCGGGTGCTGGATTATCTGGATGAAAGCGGGCTGTCGAAGAACACGGTGGTGATCTACTCCTCCGACCAGGGCTGGTACCTGGGCGACCACGGGTGGTACGACAAGCGGTGGATGTACGAAGAGTCCCTGCGCATGCCGCTGATCGTGCGCTGGCCGGGGGTGGCGGCCGCGGGCAGCGAGGATTCGCACATGGTCTCGAACCTTGACTTCGCGCAGACGTTTCTCGAAATCGCCGGCGCGAGGCAGCCTGAGGAGATGCAGGGGCGCAGCCTGGCGCCGCTGTTGCGGGGCGAATCGCCCACGGACTGGCGCACGAGCTTCTATTACCACTACTACGAGTTCCCGGGCGCCCACAGCGTGCAGCGCCACTACGGTGTGCGCACGGATCGCTACAAGCTCATCTACTTCTACACCCTCGACGAGTGGGAGATGTACGACCTGCGGGAAGACCCTGATGAGCTTCAGAGCGTCTACGGCCAGGTGGGCTACGCGGGCGTTCAGCGCTTTCTCCATGCGGAATTGCAACGGCTGCGCGAGCATTACCGGGTGCCCGAAGACACCCGGCCGGTCGAGCGATGATAGAATGGCAGGACATGCCGCCGCCATGCCAGTTGGAATCCTTCGCCCTGGATCACGGGGGCCTCGTCCTGCGCGGAACCGCCTACATGCCGGCGAAGCATACAGGCCCCTGGCCGACCGTCGTGCTCATGCACGGGTTCACGGGCAACCGCGTCGAGACGGGTTTTCTGTTCGTTCAACTCGGCAGGGCGCTCGCGGCCGGGGGGATCGCGGCCGTAACGTTCGACTTCCGCCACAGCGGTGAATCGGACGGCTGCTTCGATGAGATGCTGGTGAGCGGGGAGGTGGCCGATGCACTATTCGTGACCAACTGGCTGAAAGACCAGCCGTTCTGCGATCGCGCCCGCATGGGGCTGCTGGGCTTCAGCCTCGGCGGCCTCGTCGCGGCGTGTGCGGTGGGAGCCGTGGCGGACTATAAGGCGCTGCTGCTGATCGCGCCTACGACGGTGGCCAACGTCCAACGCTTTGCCACGGACGCGGAGGCGGACGGGCGGGTGATCAAAGGGCCGTTCTTACTCCATCCGCGATTCTTCGATGACCTGGCGACGCTCGACCCGCTTCGCGGGTGCGTCATGCATCCCCGCCCGACACTGGTGATCGAGGGCGAGAAGGACGAGGTGGTGCCGTTTTTCGTCTCCCGCGAGTATGTCAAGGCGCTCAAGCGCGAGAACATCCCGGTCGAGGCGGTGAAGATCGAGGGGGCGGGCCACCTGTTCGACACACCGCGGACGCGGGGAAGGTTGATTGAAGTGGTGAAGGGGTTTTGTGGGCGGGAGCTGGGTAGTCAGCATCCAGTCGGGTGACAGTGGGGCGGGCGTCTCGCCCGCCTTTGGAGCGAAGCTGCAAATCCCCGCTGGATTGTCGCCCCAAACAGGTGCCTATTCAGGCCTCTGGCCTGAAGGCGGGCGGGACGCCCGCCCCACTGATCTCTCTTACCTTTTGGTGGCGGCCAAGACGTAGGTCAGGCCTCGGCCGGACACGAACGCGCGCTGGCCGACCCACTGTCCGGCACAGCCGGACCTACCGGAGCATCCATCCGTTTTCACCCCCTCTTATAAAACGGCAGCGCCACCACCTCCGCACCCACCGTCTGACCACTCAGCACGACGCCCAGCGACCGGCCCGCCTCCGCCGACCCGCGCTCGACGTACGCCATCGCGATCGGGTACCCCAGCGTCGGCGAGAGGCACCCGCTGGTCACCCCCCCCACTTCGCGCCCGCCATCGGTCACGACCATGCCCTGACGCGGCGTGCGGCGGCCTTCGAGCTTCAGGCCGATGAGCTTTCGCTCAGGCCCAGCCGCCGCGACCTTCTCGAGCGCACCCTGTCCGATGAAACGCTCGCCGTTAGGCTCCTCGCCCTTGTCGAGGCTGACCGCGAAGTCGAGACCGGCCGAAAGCGGGTCGATATCCTCTTCCAGCTCGTGGCCGTAGAGCGGCATCCCCGCCTCCAGTCGCAGCGTGTCGCGCGCTCCCAGCCCGGCCGGGATCACCGAAACGCTCTGGTCGCGCCCGGCGAGCAGGAGTTCGATGGCCTTGGGCGCCATCCCCGCATCCAGGATCACCTCCACGCCGTCCTCGCCGGTGTAGCCCGTGCGGCTGATGGTCATCTTGAGCACCAGCAGGTTCTTGGTGCAGAACGCGTACCGCTTGAGCGTGGGAACTTCCGACGAGAACTTGCCGATCTTCTCCATCGCCTTGGGGCCTTGGAGCGCCACCATCGCGGTCGATTCCGTGAGATCCTCGACGGTAAAGACCAGGTCGCCGCGCACGGCCTCGATGTGATCGAGAATCTTGCGCCGGTTCGCGGCGTTAACGACCAGCAGCCAGTGCTCCTCGAAGCGGTAGATCAGCACATCATCGCGCACGCCGCCCCGCTCATTGCAGATCAGGCTGTAACGGCAGCGCCCGGGAACCATGTCGCTGATACGGCGGGTGAGCAGGCGTTCGAGAAGCCGCCGGGCGTGCCGGCCGGTGAACTTCAGCCGGCCCATGTGGGAGACATCAAAGAGCGCCGCCCCCTCCCGGCAGGCCTTGTGCTCCTCCAGGATCGACCCGTAATGGATCGGCATCCGCCAGCCGGCGAAATCGACGAAGTGCGCGCCGTGCTTCTCGTGAAAAGGCTCAAACGGCGTGCGGAGCAGCGCTTGGGTGGTGGGTGTCGTCACGGGGACAGGCTAACGGGCGGGGGCGCGGGTGACAAGCAGCGTTGGTCCGGCTGTGCCGGACAGCCGGACAGCAGGGATTGCAGATTGCTGAGTGCCGAGCGGCGCGCTCACCGCCGCGCCACCTGCCCGCTCGTCCGCCTCGGTGTCGTGTCGATCCGGTCCGGGGGGACGCCCAGGTAGGAGAGCGACTGCTCGATCACCCGCATCACCGGCGGGGCGGCCACGATCCCGCCGAAGTGGCCGATCGACTTGTCCGGATCGTGGATCACGCAGATCGCCACCAGCCGGGGGTTCTCATACGGCGCGCCGCCCATGAACGAGGCCACGTAGCGGTCGGTGAAATAACCGCCCCCCTTGGGGTTGGGAAGCTGCGCCGTCCCTGTCTTGCCGAAGACGCTGTAGTGCTCGGAGTTGGCCTTGCGCCCGGTGCCCTCGACGATCGTTCGACGCATGACGTGGCGGGTGTAATCAGCCGTCTCCTGCGACAGGACGCGCTCATGGATCGCCACATCCGCGCCGGAACGTTGCGGGGTGATCAGGTCGTCCTTCGCGAAGATGGTCGGGCGGACATCCATCCCCCCGTTGGCAATGATGCACAGCGCCCGGACCATCTGAAGGGGCGTGACGCCGATCTCCTGCCCCATCGGCACGCTGGTGATCGAGTAATGATTCCACCGCGAGAGCGGGAGCAGCATCCCCGGCACTTCACCCGGCAGGGCGCTGCCGGTGGTCCTGCCGAAGCCGAAGGCCCGCATGGCGTGGTACATGCGCTTCTCGCCCATGCGCTCGCCGACCTGGGCCATGACGATGTTGCTGGATTTGATCAGGCCCTCTTCCCAGGTCATCATCCCGTGCCCGCTGGCGTCGCGCAAACGTCTGCCCTTGGTGGACACCCAGAAGCCCTGATGACCATTGAACATCTCCCCCCGCCGGGCGAGGTTCATCTCCGTCGCCGCCGCCCAGAAAAACGGCTTGAACGTCGAACCCGGCTCGTAGAGGTCCGTGACGCAGCGATTCCGCAGCGTGTCCTTGCTTGCGGCGGAGAGATTACGTGGATCGAGAAACGGGTAGTTGGCCATCGCGAGGATTTCGCCCGTGTACGGATCCATGATGACCATCTGCCCGCTGGGAGCGCGATACTCGCGGCAGGTCGCCGCGAGCTGCTCCTCCGCGATCGACTGGATCACCACGTCCAGGCTCAGCCGCACCGCCTGCCCGTCGCGCGGCGGCTCGTAACCCTCCCGCCGCACCCACAGCGGCCTGCTGCGGGCATCGCGCAGATAAGTCAGCTTGCCGGCTTCACCGCTGAGCGCCTCATCCAGAGC
>JBGTFI010000085.1:0-6405 GCA_041747335.1 Phycisphaeraceae bacterium
CCGGGGCGGTGGCGAAGAAGCTGCTGGCGATGGCGTGCGGGGCGCGGATCACGGGGTACGTCACGCAGATCGGGGATGTGCGGGCGGTGATCGAGGATCCGGCGGCCGTGCGGTTGGAGGATGTGGAGAAGAGCATCGTGCGGTGTCCGGATGCGGCCGCGAGCGAGAAGATGATCGCGCTGATCGACGAGGTGCGCGCCGAGCAGGATTCGATCGGCGGGGTGGCGGAGGTTGTGGCGGTGAACGTTCCGCCGGGGTTGGGCGAACCGGTGTTCGACAAGCTCAAGGCCGACCTTGGCAAGGCGATGTTCAGCCTGCCTGCGGTGCTGGGGGTGGAGTACGGCGCGGGGTTCGCGGTGGCGACGGCGCGTGGGAGTGAGAACAATGATCTGTTTGTGGGGGGAAGGGACGGAGGGGGGCGGATCACGACGATGACGAACCGGCATGGGGGGATGCTGGGGGGGATTTCGAGCGGACTGCCGATCGTGATGCGGTGCGCGGTGAAGCCGACGAGTTCGCTTTCGCGGCCGCAGGCGACGGTGACGCGCGGCGGGGAAGCGACGACGATCGCGACGAAGGGCAGGCATGATCCGTGCCTGCTGCCGCGTTTCGTGCCGATGGCGGAGGCGATGATGGCGATCGTGCTGGCGGACCACTGGCTTCGGCAGCAGGCGCAGTGCGGGTGAGTTGTGGTGTATAAACGTTTATTAGAGCCAGATATATGGCAACAAAGCATGGCGCCTCGCCGGCCGCGCCGCGTAAGTGCGCTTGACTTCTCGCCCTCGCCGGTCGATACTGTTACCTAATGCGGTAACCCGCAGGTGGACAGTTCATTAGAACTGGCGAGAAACAAACCCCGCAAGGGGTTGTTTCTTTTCACAGGCAGACTTTGCCGTATCCCCACACCTTTCCGCGAGAGGCGTTCTGGTTGAGTTTGCCTTCTGTGATCGTCAGAAGCGAGTTTCCGAACGGTCCGATCGTGTCGGGCACCAATTTCTTCTCGATCAGACATGCCATCTTCCAGGGGTGGGCGAGTATGTCGGCCAGTTGAAGCCCGGCGATGTTCGCATCCTTCCGGGCGAGCTTGATCTCCTTGCTGGTGAGCGCCCGCTGGTGGTGGGCGTGATCGAACATGAGCGTTCCCGCCTCGTATACGCGGCGATAGGCCTGTTTCAGTTGAAGATCCTCTTCGCGCCCGCGCGATTCGGCCATCACGTCGCCCACCGCGCCTCTGTGGTTGAGCCATCCGCTGTACCGATCGAGCATGGCCGCGAGGCAGTAATGGTAGGGATGGAATGGGCTCGTATACCGGTCCTGATGCTTCTGCTTGTCAAGCACCACGCAGATGATCGTGAACCGCGCGCGATGGACAAGGTCTCGCAGGCCCTCGTCGAATCGAGCGGCCTTCTCCGAATCCCGCAGCACTACGAACGGACCTTTGCGATTGATGATGTCGCTGCGATGGAGGATCACCGGTTTGTCCGGGCGCGGGCCGAAGGTCTCGCGCTTAAGCCGCTCCAGATCGTCGGCGAAGTCGGCGTACTCATCGACCTGCCTGAACCATACACCCAGGAGCGCGAGGTATCGGTGCGACGGTATCGCGAGCAGGTTGTAGGAGTGGTCGCCGGACTCGTCGATGTAGAGTCGATATCGCGGCTTGGGGCGATGCTGCGAGGCCTGTGACGATGTTGGTACGACGTTCATGGGACCATGTCTGAAAGGAGACGGTTCTTACGGCGGATATGATAACCGTGACGCGTTCTGTCTTGCATGGACGTTTCTGCAAGGGCGCGCCGCGGACGGTCGTGCGGAGGCTTTTTACGCCCTGCCGCCGGCTCACCCGCCCGGCTCGTTCTGCGAATCTCCCTTGGGCCTGACGTATTGCAGCGCGTGCGTCAGATGCAGGCCGAAGAGGGTGATGAGCCAGCTCAGGTGCAGCCAGATCAGGCCCAGGGGGATCAGTGAGAGGGTGCCGTAGATTTTGGAATAACCCACCGCGCTCTGGGCGTAGACGCCGAAGCCCCACTGGCCGAGCTTCCAGAGCGCCGCGGCCACGAAGCTGCCGATGAGCGCGGGGCGGAGCTTGACTTTCGCGGTGGGCATGAGCGTATAGAGCAGAAGGAGCAGCAGCCACACGGCCGCGAGGCCGGAGAACCGGCCAAGGAACGCGAGTACGGGGCCCATGCCGGGGATGGACGCCGCCTCCTCGGTCAGTCGCCTGGCGATGTAGAGGCTGAAGACCAGCAGCAGGGGCGCGAGGGTCATGATCGCCCAGTAGACGGTGATGCGCTGGAGCCACGGCCGACCTTCGGGCGCTTCGTAGATGGTGTTGAAGCATCGCTCGACGGTGATGATCAGTCCGGTGACGGCCCAGAGCAGCAGAAGCCCGCCGGCCAGGCCGAGCTGCCCGGTTTCGAGGTGGTAGGCGTGCTGGAGGAACTCGTTGATGCGCTGGTCGATGGTGGCGCGCAGCGCGAGCGATTCCTCGCCGGTCATGCCGTAGGTGAGGGCTTCGACGTTGAGCAGTCGGTAGGCGTTCTCGCGCACGAGGCGCTCGGCGTTTTCGTAGCTGAGCACCGCGCGGAAGATGATGAGCACGACGATGGCGGTGGGGACGAGGGCGAAGATGGTCTGAAACGTCAGCGCCGAAGCCATGAGCGCCATGCGGCGCTGACGCATCGCGCGGACGGCGAGGAGCGCCAGGTCGATGGAGTAGCGCAGGGCTCGCTGGCCGCGGCGAAGCTCATCGACGGGGCGCGTGAGCAATCGGTGCGTGTAGCGGCGGACGCGCTCGAGGAGGTTCATGGGCATAGGACCGCTTGTATGCCGTGCAAGACGAATCGGCGATCGGACGATTCACGCCGGATCGTGTCCGAATCCGCCCCACGGATGGCAGCGCGCGATGCGGCGCATCCCGCGCCAAGTTCCGCGCCACGGGCCGTGACGATCGATCGAATCGATCATGTACTGGCTGCACGTCGGATGGTAGCGGCAATGGCCACCCAGGTACGGGCCGAGGGTGGCGCGGTAGAGGTGGACCAGGAGGATGAGCAGGCGCGCGGCCATGGACGCCATGATACCTCAAGCGATGCGGCGGGAGCGGGGTGACTTACTGCCTTCTGCGGCGCGGCTGGTAGCCAAGTTCCATGTTCTGGTCCGGCTTCAGGCCGCGGTATTCGCGGAATCCGTCTTCATCGCCCTCGCCGATGCGGACGATGTAAGTGCCCGGTTCAAAGATCGGCGGCGCGAAGGTCTCATCGCGCATGCGGAGGGCGTAGAGGAGTTCTCCGGTCGTTTCGTTCAGAACCTGGACAACCGGCCTGGCGCCGCCCGATGTGCGGATGGTCGCGAGGCGACCGATGGGCGTGCGGCCGTCGTTGTCGAGCTGTTCGATGGTGATCGGCCAGCCGGGATAGGGCTTCGCATCGGGCTTGGAGGGATCGACCCAGCGCGGCCAGTTGGCGAAGGTGATCCTGCGCGTCTCACGGTCGAAGGTGATGATGCCGTAGCCCGGCGCACGGCTGTTGAGGGAGGTCGGTTCGACCTCCACCTGATACGGATTGGACACGGCGTGCACGGTCATGAAGTTGCCGAAGCCGTCGCGGAAGTCACCTGCGTAATCCGGCGCTCCCGGAGGGCGATTCTCGCCGGGTTGCGGTGGAAACCAGCGGCGCGGGAAGAAGTTGGCGACCGAAGGCACGCAGATGGCAAAGCCCGCATCCCGCCAGGCGTCGATGCCGTACTGGATGGTGCTGCCCAGGTGCTGATCGCCGGCGATATGGACGGCCAGGGCCTTGCGCATCAGGCGAAGCGCCTCATTGCGCGGCGTCTGGGGCCAGCCGTTGGAGTCGTGGTCGGCGACGGCGCGCTCGCCCTTTGCGTACTCACCGGGTGCCATGATGCGCAGTTGCGGGGTGACCGCATCGGAGGCGGCGTCGACGGGCAGCGTCGCGACGTTGGCGAAGATCGTCTGCGAGACGACGGCTTTCATCCACACCCCGCCTGACCAGTCACCTGCCCAGTGTTCGAGGAACGCGTGCTGGCGATCACCCAGCAGCACCGCACCCGGCGCATCACTGCCGGCGGCGGCGTCCCAGTCGGGGTTCTGCGCCCAGCCGTTGATGATCTTCGCCTCGGGCAGGAGGACTTTGGGGGGTGACTTCCATTTGCGGTCCTCGATGATGGCGAAGCTCACGCCGCCGTAGCGCAGATCGGTGTAGTACACGCCGATACCCTGATCGACAGGGGCAGGGTCGAACGGATCGGGCATGTGCGAGGTCTGCGTGCGCTGGACGGCGTTGACCCATTGGGCGTCGAACTTGAATCCGCCGGAATCCTGGCCCGCGACGGTCGGTCCATCGGCCTTTCGCCCGCCGGCGCCCCAGATGTTGCCGTGATAGACATCGTGGTCGTCGATCAGGCAAAGCACGGGGCGATCGCGGAACAGCTCCCGGTGCGCCCAGCCGTAGATCCACCACTTGCGCAGGTAATCGAGGGATTGAAGCCTGACGCTGCGCGTGTCGATGCCGTAGCCGCCCACCGGCTCGTAGATCTGATCGCCGGTGAAGATCAGAAGATCGGGGTCGAAGCGGCCCGCGTGCTCGACGATCGGGTTGTGGGGGAAGCCGAAGTCGTTGTTGCCGGTGAACGCGGCGACGACGATGTTCTTCTTATCGCGAGGGTCCCTGCGCACCGTGCCCTGGTAGGTGTGATCTTCGAGTTCTTCATCGGCGCGGCGCAAGGAGTACGAGACGCGATAGGGCACATCGCGGGTGTCCTCCCAGTTCTCGATGCGGAAGGTCGCGGTGCAGGCCAGGCGGTCGATCGGCGCGGTGGCGATACGCCGCCAGACACCTGAGGGGTCCTGGATCCAGAGGTGAACCTGCGCCGATTCATCATCACCCAGCGGAGGCATCTGCGCGGTCATCTTCATGACGCCCCGGCTGAGCGTGTGCTGCGTGAAAAGGATCGGTCCAAAGGCGCGGCCGGGGTGATGATCGACTTTGTCTCCGGACACGCGCAAGTCGCGGAACCAGAAGCGCACGTTCCCGCCGCGGTTCTGGGGGAGGTTCACGCGCTCGATCGGAGGGGCTTGATCGCTCTGGGCGGCCGCGCCCGCCGCACCGACCGCACCCGCATGGCACACCAGCGCGACGTTTCCGATGAGCAGGTCGGCCGGGACGTTCTCGTACACGCTGGTTCCGAGGACCGATCCCTCCGCATCGAGCGCGGTGAGCGTCAGTCGATATCCTCCGCCGAGGGGTCGGGCCTGCAGAGTCAGCTCGACCTCGCTCAGGTCGGGCACGGAGGCCGGGGCGTCCTCAGTCGGTGCGCCGATGAAGAGCCTGCCGTCGGTGGTGACGCCCGCGATCAGTCCTCGGCCGCGCACGGCGCTGTCACGGTAATCATCGAATTGTCCGCGCGCCCCGATCTTGAACCCGGCAAAGCCATCGCCGAGTGATTGGTCCGGCTCCAGCGCGCCCAGGCGCGCGCCGATTTCGAAACCGCCTTCGCGGTCGGCCAGATCATGCGTAAGAAGGTGAACGTTGCGGTCGCCGCCGGAGGCGATGCACTCGATGCGGCCGTCGGCAAGGCTCCAGTCCTGAAGCGGGTTGGACCAGTACTCCGGGCCGATCCAGGGACGCCGGACCCCGGCGGGCAACTCGCTCTTGAAGCTCGCGGCCGGGGCGGCGGCGATCAGGATCATCATCAGCGCGCAGGCGCGCCCGAAAACGAGCGTGGGGCACATGGCCGCTCCTTCGAGTGATAAAAGCGGACGGGACGGTGCGACAGGATAGCGGATTCGAGTTTCTAGAACCCTCCCTGCGCGATCACGCCGGTGGCCGCGGCGATCGCCAGCGCCACGCTGACGACCGCGGCCAGCGCCCGGCGTCTGGCCGTTCGTGAGACGCGCTGGTCGTCGCGGGCGAGCTGGGAAGCGCGGAGCTTGAGGTAGCGCGCCTCGGCCATGCGTTCATCGCCGTTCGCCTCGGCGAAGGACTTGGCGAGCAGGCCGCGCCGCGGCCCGGTGGTTTTCAGTTCCGCGAGGACCATGTCGTAATAGCGTTCATCCATCGAGAGGCTCCTGGGGAAGTGTCGGGGAGTCGGGTGTCAGCGTGTCACGAGTCGGGGAGTCGCGTGTCGTGGTTTCTGGACTATATGCCGGCGGGAAGTTGCGGGCGCGGGCGGTTACACTTGGGCGATGCCCTTGATTCCTGATTTCGTCGCGCCGCAGCTTGAGCAGTTGGGGCTTGTGCTGGATGGGACGGCGCTGGAGAAGCTGGCGGGCTACCTCAAATTGCTTCTGGCGGCGAACGAGCGGATCAACCTCACGGCCGTGCGGGATGTGGAGGACGCCTGGCGGCGGCACATCATCGACAGTTTGACTGTGCTGCCGGGGTTGGA
>JBGTFI010000086.1:0-3218 GCA_041747335.1 Phycisphaeraceae bacterium
GCCAACCCCCCCGACGGGCGCGACTCCGGCGGCCGCGGCGGCGGACGCGGCGGTGGTACGCCCGCACCCCCACTGACGCCGCACATCCCCTGGGGCAGCCCGCGATCGGCCGAGGAAAGCCCGGCTCTGGCATTGACCAGCGATCGCAATGAGTGGAGCGTCGGTTCCTACTACTCATACCTCGTCCACACGGGCTCGGCCAACGGCGGCGACTGGACGCTGGGCGACGTCGCCCAGCACCCGACCGACCTGGGTTGGGAGGGAGGCAACGTAGGGTTCCTCGACGGATCGGCACGTTGGAAGACCGCCTCAGAGATGCAGGGCCACTGGCGCGACGACCGCAGGACGGAATACATCTGGTAGAACCGAAGAAGCCTCAAATTATTCTTGGGCAAACCCGCCCGCTACGGTAGAATGTCGGGTTGGACGGGCGCGGCCCGTCCCGGGGCGGGCCTTTCAACGGAGGATTGGGAGATGTCCATGCGCCTTGCTGTACCTGTCGCTTTGCTGTCGATACTGGTGTCCGCGGGGTCGGTACTCGCCCAGAGCCGACTTGTCCCCGTGACGTACCGGGACTTCCACGGCCTGTTCACCGACAACGACGCTCTGGCCCACCCGGATTTCGAGAATGAAGACTTCTTCCTCGATGCCTGCGGCGACCTCTTCTGCAACGGGCTTCTGTCCGCCCGTACCGGCATGGTCGCCACCAGCCTTGGCATGGATGGAACGCCCGTGCTGGGCAACGGGGAGCTTGTCACCAGCGCCGCCTCGTTCTTCGAGTGGTTCCACGATAACCAGGCGGGTTCGGCAGCCCCGAACCCCCGGATGACCAAGCTCAATCGCTCCCTGTTGCTGGAACAGCAGCCAGACGGCTCCTACGTCTTCGACTCCAACGACTACGGCGGCTTCTTTCCCATCGACGGCCAGGGCTTCGGCAACACCCCGCGCGGACCGTTCAGCAGGACGCCGCCCTACAACCCCTTCACCGGCCAACGCGCCGGCCCCGATATCGTCACCGGTCACAACTTCCACTTCACCACCCACGTCTCGATCCTCTTCGAGTTCGACCCCGCCGCCGGGCACGTCTTCACCTTCCGCGGCGATGACGACTTCTGGCTCTTCATTAACGGCAAGCTGGTTGTGGACCTCGGCGGAATCCACCAGGCGGTCGAATCCGCGCCTTTGGCGATCGGCAATGAACTCGCGGATGTGGACGGCCACCTCCTGAATCTCGTGGCCGGAAACCTTTACACCTTCGACGTCTTCCACGCCGAACGCCACCGCAACGGCTCGAACTTCCGCTTCGAGACCAACCTCCCCCTCGGTGAACAGGTCATCCTCGGCGACATGAACGGCGACGGTGTGCTCGACGCCTTCGACGTGGCGCCTTTTGAACTGGCGCTCGCGGATCAGGCGGCCTACCTCGCCGCCTTCCCGCTGCTCGACCCCAACATCCTGGGCGACTTCGACGCCAGCCTCGTCCTCGACGCCTTCGATGTCAACCCCTTCGAACAGGCCCTCGCCGGCGCCAGCGCCCCCCTCCCCGAACCCGCGACAACCACCCTCGCCCTCCTGACCCTCCTCACCCTCCGCCGAAGACGATCATCGCGAAACTGACCCACTCCCCCAATCTTCAATCTGCACTCTTCAATCTTCAATCGGCACTCGACACTCGACACTCGACACTCGACACTCGACACCCCCCTAATCCTCCGCCCGTTCCCCCTCCGGCGCCATTTTCACCAGCCGCGGCTCGAACCGCGCGACGATCTCCACCAGATCCCGCTGCGCGGCCATCACCTTCTCAATGTCCTTGTAAACGTAAGGGTTCTCATCCAGTCCCGCCGAGAGCAGCCGCACCCCGCGCTGCTCCAGCATCGGCCGAATCGCCGACCAGCGGTAGGTGAGCCTCGCCTGCCGCCGCGACATCACCCTTCCCGCGCCGTGTGATGCAGATTCGAGCGATGTCGCCTCCCCCAGCCCGCGTACGACATAGCACGAGCTGGCCATCGACCCCGGAATGATCCCCAGCATCCCCCGGCCCGCGGGCGTTGCGCCCTTGCGGTGGACAATCACCTCGCGCTCCTGCCCGCCGATGCGGTGCATTTCCCGCCAGGCGAAGTTGTGATGGTTCTCAACATCCGCCAGCACCGCCGCCCCCAGGTGACGGGCGATGTGCTTGTGGATCATTTCGTGGTTCGCCGCGGCGTACCTGCCCATCAATTCCATCGCCGCCCAGTATTCCTGCCCTTCGTGCGTATCCAGGCTCAGCCACGCCAGGTGGCGAAGGTGCTGCGGAAGCTCCGGGTGCAGGTCCATCGCCAGTTTCGAGTAATACCCCGCCACCTGCGCCCCGGTCCCTCGGCTGCCACTGTGCGACAGCAGCGCCAGGTACTCTCCGCCCCCCGGCAGGCCGAGTGCGCCCGCCTCCTCGTCGCTGATCGTGAATCCGCCGAACTCGACAAAGTGATTGCCCGAACCGCTCGTGCCGAGCTGCGCGTGCGCCTTGTCGCGCATCGACTGCGTCACCGGTGAGACCCGCCAGTCCGCGCCCATCACCGCGTGCTCCCGCCACTTGCCCTTGAACTCCGCCCCGACCCCGAAGCGCGTCTCCCGCTCGATCGCTCCGATCAGCCGGTCTTCCTGCGATTCAAGCGCCTTGACCGGCAGGTCCAGCACCGTCAGCTTCATCCGGCAGGCGATGTCCACCCCCACGGCGTACGGGATCACCGCGTTGTCCGTCGCCAGCACGCCCCCGATCGGCAGGCCGTATCCCACGTGCGCATCGGGCATCAGCGCCCCGGCCACCGACACCGGCAGGGCACAGGCGTTTCTCATCTGCTCGATCGACTGCTCGTCCAGATCCTCGCCCCACTGCTTCCATGGCGCCGCGTGGCCGGACGCGGCGTACTGCTGTGCCGCGTTCTCCGAAGCCAGCGCCCGCTGCGCCATCGCCCGCGCGAGTTCCCCCCAGATCGGATCGCTCCGCAGCGCCTCGGGTTCATCCCGCACTCGCAGCAGTTGCGTGCGCACGTCGTCGATCGAGGCGCCCCCTCGCCGCGCCTCCGACGACGCCCACTTCGCCAGCCGCGCAAGCGACCGCGGAATGCCAAGCTTTTCAATCTGACGGGTTTTCATAAGTGGGGCGGGCGTCTCGCCCGCCATCGCTGCGAAGCAGCGAGCAACCTGCGAGTTCATTTCAGGCCTTCGGCCTGATG
>JBGTFI010000087.1:0-10662 GCA_041747335.1 Phycisphaeraceae bacterium
CAGGTCGTTGACCTGAACCTCGCTGTCGTCGATCAGGTGCCCGTCCCGCGCCGCGTTGACCGCCGCCATCACCTGCCTGACCGTCTGCTCCACCGTCGACTGCACCCGCCCAAGCAACTCCCGCTCATCCGTCACCATCAAACGCGCCATTGGAATCCATTCCTTTCCGGCCATCCCTGGCCAAAAAACCCATTATTACACGCCCCCCGGAAATTTGGGCAGACCCTGAGACCGGGCGCGAGTCGCCACCGACCAAGGGGGGATCACCAGCCGACGCGAACCAGGCCGAGAACTCTCAGACTCTCGCCACGCAAGGGCGCCAGTGGTTAACGGGCCGGTTGGGTAGAGGGGCATCCGTGCTATTTGTCACGACATTGTAGAGTTTTCTGCGCGAAGTTTCGCCATCATGGACGCGTGCCCACAGAGCCGAGACCGCGGTGTCGGGACGTCGAGATTTCATGGCCACTCGGCCAATGGGGACGCGTTGATCCGGTGTCACGAGCCTCGTATACATCGCGTGGGCCCGCTCGGCGGGCATAATCGGGATGCGCTCAGGCAGCTTGGCGCGGAGTATCTCGTTCTCGACCTTGAGGAACTGGATGTGCTGGATGAGCTCGTCGCACGAGGAGCGAGCCAGGATGAGCAGCAGGATGTTGAAGAATGCCGCCATGGTCCAATTCGCCGTAAGTGCTTGTCGTGACTCGATGAGACATGGATTTTCCGAACACCGCTAAAGCGCCCATGATATCCACCGGCGGCCAAGGTCGCGTAGAACCGGCCCGCCGCCGTGGCGGGTTAACAACCTGTCTGCAAGAGAAGCCCGGATCGATCTCGGACGCGCGCGAAACTGTGTTAGCCAGTCGGCCTCGAGTTCCGTGTTTCGAGCGCACAAACCCCGGGGTTAACACCCGGCCCAGGATCGGATGGCGTCACCTCAAGATCGCGCCATCTTCCAATCGCGTGCGAGCCGAGCATCAGGCGTCAAGCCTGCCCTCGTGTAAGCCACCCAATACAAAGCAGTTGCAGACCGGTTAACAGCGCGCGAGGTCACGAACTCGCGCCCCCTCGCGCGCGAAAGCGCTCGAGAACCGGCTCGAATAGGGAGGTACATGGGAAGGAATAATGATCGACGGACAACTCGGGGGTAGGTGTTCCAGAGCAGTTCGTGGCCGCTGGATATAAACGCACACAGATAGTAGAATCTGCGTGCATTTTTGTCCCATCTACTTAATAGCCATGCCATCCGCCTACGAACAAGCCCGACAGGTCTTCCGTGCTCACGGCGGCACGCTGCGCACACGCGAGGCGCTGACGGCAGGGTTTCATTCGCGTACGCTCTACGCAATGCGCGACGCTGGCGAACTCGATCGGCTGGCCTGGGGGGGGAGTGTTCGAAAGAGCGCGCTAACCAAGCACTGTACTGGACCGGGGCCACGACGATCCTCGTGTTTCGAACGCTGGTTGTTGGCCACGGCCAGTGAGTGTTGATCCTTTAGGCGGCAGAAGATCTTGGCACTAGGTCGGTCGCGGGGATACACAATGAGTAAAGCGGACACCAGCGAGAACCCTGACCCGAAGGCCACGGACGAGGAGGAGGATCTGACACGGGAACGAGACGAGCTGCTCCAACGGCTGGAGGACTGGCTCGAAACGCCGATGCTGGTTCTCGCATTCGTGTGGCTGGCGCTGCTGGTCGTGGAGTTGATCTGGGGCGAGAGCCTGTTATTCGGCACTATCGGCTCGATCATCTGGGTCGTCTTCATTATCGACTTCGCGGTGAAATTCGCCCTGGCTCCGCACAAGGTTGCGTTCCTCAAGCGGGACTGGCTGACCGCCATTTCGCTGCTGCTCCCGGCACTGCGTATCTTCCGAATATTTCGGGTGTTTCGGCTGCTTCGTCTGGCTCGTGCGGGGCGGGGTCTGCGATTGCTTCGCGTCGTCAGTTCGCTGAACCGCAGCATGAAGGCGCTGAACGCGAGCTTGAGCCGACGGGGGTTAGGCTACGTTATCGCCCTCACGGTGCTGGTCACGCTCGTCGGCGCGGCCGGGATGTACGCTTTCGAGAACCAGGCACCTGGCGGCCCAAACAGCTACGGAGACGCGCTGTGGTGGACCGCCATGATCATGACGACGTTGGGTTCGCAGTACTGGCCGCAGACAGCGGAGGGGCGAGTGCTGTGCGTCTTTCTGGCGCTGTACGCCTTTGGCATCTTCGGCTACGTGACAGCGGCGCTCGCCACCTTCTTCGTCGGCCGCGACGCGGAGAACGACGAGGCCGAGTTGGCCGGGGCCAAACAATTGGCCGCGCTCCGGGACGAGGTGAGCGCCCTGCGCGATGAGATCCGTGCCCTGTCACGGCATCCACCAGGGTCATGAAGCTTGTCGTGGTAAGGGCGGCACCCTCCCCCATCCTTCTGCGTTCACCCACTCCCGTTGCGGCGGCGTTTGAGCTCCGCGAGCGTCTCTGGGAGGTCCACGCGATCACCGGATCGGATCGGCAGATCCTCGAAGTCGCCCCGAAGGGCGCGAAGGGCGTCGCGTTCGAGCTGGATCTCCGCCTGGGTGCGGAAGCCCATCCTGCGAAGCCACATCAGCGGCGGGCACCATCCCTGCGTCGCGTGTTGAAGGAGGAATCCCCCGACCGCCATCGGTAAGAGGATCCACTTTCGGTTCGACATCAAGGCCAGACCGGCGCCAAGCACCGTCACGGAAGCCGCGTTGGCCTCCAGGGTGCGTTCAATGTCCCATTCCTCATCGAGTTCGCGCAGGCGGCGGTCGATCCGGGCCGCATCGCCCGACTCGAAGCCGCGCAGGTTGCGCCGCGTGCGATCCTCGATCCGCTGATTGACCTGCGCCGATGTGTGTTCGGGAACCCGTGTGGTGGTGGCGGGAAGCATGGTGAAGCCTTTCCGTGAGGTTGGAGCATTGAATGTCGGTATTCCGCGATCATGCTCAGCCGGGCCCACCCATGACGGGCAGGATGATCCCTGTGATGTAGCTAGCGTCCGGTTCGCTGGCGAGAAACACAAAGCTGGACGCTGAGGGGAAAACGGCGCTCTGGGCTGGTCAAGTCATCGGGGGGATCCGGTCATGTCCGTCATTGTCGCCATGTGAGAACGATCGCCCATACGGCGGATTCGCGCTCTCACATCCGGTTTTGGCCTACACCGGGAATAAGTGCGGCCGAGGCCGCGCCTAAAGCGCGTCCGCGACAACGGGGGTTCCCCCGGATCCGCTCGCGACGAAGATTACCACGTTTGCGGACGTCGTTATCATCCAACTCCCGATCGTGTCGCTGGAAGGTGCGGATAGGCTTGGACTCATGGCAGACGACGCAAACCTCACCGACACTGCCCCGCAACCTACCCGGACGCAGGCGCCCGAACCGCTTCCGTATCCTGGGGCAGTGGTTCAAGGTAGAGACCATGCGACCTTCACGCTCTACGCCCCCGGCAAGGGCCGGGCGTCCGTCATCGGCAGCTTCAATGACTGGGATCCACGCGCGCATCCGATGGAGGAGATCGCCCCGGGGCTCTGGTCGACCCGCCTGCGACTGGATCCGGGCGAGCATCACTATCAGTTTCACGTGGATGACAAGAGCATCGGCGATCCGTACGCGCGCCGCCTGGCGCCGGGCAGCGACGATCCACCCCATGCGGTGCTTTATCTGGGCGAGAAGCCGCGATACACGTGGAGGAATGACAGCTGGGATCGGCCCAAGCTGACGGACACGATCATCTACGAACTGCATGTCGCGGACTTCAGCGATGAGGGAACGTTCAACGCGGTGACCGAGCGCCTGTCCTACTTCCAGGATTTGGGCGTCAACGCGATCGAGCTCATGCCGGTTGCGGAATCCGAACTGGAAGATGGCTGGGGCTATCAGCCCAACTACTTTTTCGCCTGTCGTCGGAAGTATGGAACCCCGGAAGACCTCAAACGCTTGATCGACGAGGCGCATGGCGCGGGGATCGCCGTCCTGCTGGATATCGTATTGGGTCACAGCGGCCATCAGCATCCGTTCAATCAGCTCTATGAGTTCGTCGATAGCCCGTGGTACGGCCGGGGAATCGGCGAAGAGAACCGATACGGGCTGCCCTCATTTGATTACCGAAAGCCGCCGACCCAGGCCTTCATGCGCGATGTGCAGCGATACTGGCTTGATGAGTTTCACATTGACGGGCTGCGCTACGACTACGCCCGCACCATCGGCATCGATGGGGACGACGGGCTGCCGCGGCTTGTGCGGGACGCCCGCGAAGCGCGGGGCGATGCGTGGCTCATCGCGGAGTACCTTCCTGAGGATCCGTCGATCATCCCGCGCTGCGGCTTTGATGCCGCATGGCGATTGCAGGTCAGCCACGGCCTGAAGGGCCTTGCCCGAAAGCCTGACTCCCCGCGGGAGAGCTTTGAGGCCATTGTGCATGGGCTGAACCCGCGCACCCACGGCTACGGCGCCGCCAGCCAGGTCATCAATTACCTGGAAAACCACGATGAGAATCGCCTGATCCATGACCTGGAAGCCGAGGGATGGAAACCCGACGCCGCCCGTCGCCGGGCAGCCATGATCGGTACCGCTCTGCTCACCGCGCCGGGGGTCCCGCTGATCTACCAGGGGCAGGAGCTCGGGGCGGCGACATCGCCCAAACCCAATGAGCGCAACCCCATGCTGTGGCACGAAGCGGATACTGAGGCCGGCCGCGGGATGTTCAATCACTACGCCCGGCTGATCCGACTTCGCCGCGAGCACCCGGCGCTGCGCTGCGAACACTTCAAGCTCGAAGCCGTTCATCAGGATGAGCGATGGGTGGCGTACCATCGCTGGTCCGATGACGGCGACAAGGTCACCGTCGCACTCAACTGCAGCGAGGACACCCGGCGCGTCAGCTTTGGCTTGCCTCAGCCAGCCCGCTGGACGGATGTGATCGGCCAGCGAGAGGTCAGGGCCAATGAGCACGGCCAAGTGGAACTCGAGCTAAAGCCTCACGAGGCCGCCGTGCTACTTCCCGCGGACGAATGACAGACAGACAGCCCCCTGAGGATGTGATGACCAGCGATGGACGCGTAGCCTGGATCACCGGCGCGGCCTCGGGATTGGGCAAGGCCGCCGCGATGCTTCTGGCCCTGAATGACGTGCATGTCGCCGCTCTCGACACCGACGAGGCGGAGCTTGAGAAGCTCCAGAAGACCTGGTCCGGGAACGGTACACTTCTGACGCTCGTCGCCGATGTCGGGGATGAGGCACAGATGCGCCGCGCCGCACACGCGATCGACAAACACTTCGGGCGCCTGGACATCGTCTTCGCGAACGCGGGGATCAACGGCGTCTGGGGCCCGATCGATGAGCTGACCGCCGAGGCCTGGGACCGCACGCTTGGGATCAATCTTCGCGGCACGTTCCTGACGGTCAAGTTTGCCTTGGGACTCCTTAAGCGCCGGGGCGGAAGCATCGTCATCACCAGCAGCGTCAACGGAACGCGCATGTTCGCCAACACCGGCGCCACGGCGTACGCGTGCTCCAAGGCGGGCCAGGTGACCTTGGCAAAAATGCTCGCGCTGGAGCTGGCCAGGCACCGAATCCGGGTCAACGTGATCTGCCCGGGGGCCATTGATACCGCGATCGATACGAGCACCGATGAACGAGACCTGGATCGCATTCGCGAACCGGTGGAGTTCCCCGAAGGTGAGATTCCCCTGACCGATGGAAATCCCGGCTCGGCTGAGCAGGTTGCCCGCCTGGTGCGATTCCTCACATCAGAGGACGCCTCCCACATCACCGGCACGGAGATCTACATCGACGGCGGCCAATCGCTGCTGCACGGGTGATTGCCGCGCGCCTTCCACCGGGGCGCGTCAGAAAAGACCGCTGTGGCGGCGAGTCTAGCTTCGCGCGGTCTGCCCGCGCGCGTGCGTCACGTTCTCCGCCGCTTCGCGGCGACGGGTGTTCTCCTCCCGTGCTTGCGCGGCCGAGCGCAGCTCCTGTTCGGCCCGCTGCCAATGACGCTCGGCGGCGTCGGCGGGACGCCCGTCCGCCTCCCAGATCTGGTAGGCCCGCTGGGCGATCTGCTCGGGCGTAGGGGGGGTCGAAGTCGTACTCTCACTGGTCATCTTGAGGGTCATATCGGTACTCCGTTTCCAGGTTGCTCAGAGCGTATGCAGATGACCGGAGCATGACTGTCCGGCGCGGGCCGCACCGCCCCTCAGAATACAGATGACAAGGCTTTCGGTGCGGCTTCAGACCTGGCTGAACCCCCTCTGCGCTTCATCCACGGCCTCACACGGCCCGACGCGGATTGCTGACAGCCGTGACGGTGCGGCGCGTGTATCGTCCGGGTGGCGTGCGGGGAAAGCATAAGGAGCATTCCATGACTGATCTGAGCGGAAAACGCGTGGCCATTCTTGTTGAGAACGGGTTTGAGCAGAGCGAGCTGACATCCCCGCGGGATGCCCTTGCCCGAGCGGGCGCCCAGGTGCAGATCGTCTCGCCCGCGCGTCGAACCGTGCGCGGCTGGCAGGAGACCGATTGGGGCGACGATTTTGACGTTGACGTGACTCTCGACCGCGTCCGCGCCGACGATTATGACGCACTGGTTCTGCCTGGCGGCGTCATGAATCCGGACAAGCTGCGCACCAACGGCCTCGCATTGGAGTTCATCCGTGAGTTCTTCGAGGCGGGCAAACCTGTCGCCGCGATCTGTCACGGACCGTGGACGCTCATTGACGCGCAGGTGGTCGAAGATCGGAGGATGACCTCGTACCCTTCCATCCAGACGGACCTGAGGAACGCCGGCGCTCAGTGGGTGGATGAGGAGGTGGTGGTGGATGAGGGCCTGGTCACCAGCCGAAGCCCGGAGGATCTTGACGCCTTCAACCGGAAGCTCGTCGAAGAGATCGCCGAGGGTAAACACGCGCATCAGCACCCGTGATCGCCGGTGCCGCAGGAAGTGGGCCATGACCCTGGAGACCTACCGGCAACGACGCAACTTCGCGCGTTCGCTCGAACCCAGGGGGTCGGGGCGCCGCGGCGGAGGCGAACCGCGTTTCGTGGTTCAGAAACACGCGGCGCAACGCCTGCACTACGACCTGCGACTGGAACTGGACGGTGTCCTCAAGAGTTGGGCGATCCCCAAGGGGCCGAGCCTGCGTCCGGCCGATCGGCGCCTGGCCGTGCATGTGGAGGACCACCCCATTGAATACGCCGACTTCGAGGGGACCATCCCAGAGGGAGAGTACGGCGGCGGGACCGTGATTATCTGGGACCGCGGCGCCTGGCGCCCGCTCGGTGACGCCCGACAGCAGTACCAGCGCGGTAAGCTGACATTCGAGCTAAGCGGTGAGAAGCTGCGCGGCCGGAGGAAGCTCGTCCGCGTGAGAGGAGAATCGAACGGCGCGAGCAAGAACTGGCTGCTCATCAAGGACCGTGATCCGGCGGCGATCGCTGACGATCAGCCGCAACCGGTGGACACGATGCCCGCCAGCGTCAAGAGCGGCCGGACGCTCGAACAACTCTCGTCAAACGGTGGACCAGAGGAACGCCGGGCATCGGCGGGAAAAAGGGTCTCCCAGGCCGCCACGGCCGGTGAGCGCGACTGGCCACCGGAGGCACGACTGTGTGAGATGCCACATCGGGTGATTCCGCAACTGGCGACCCTGGTGGACTCACCGCCCGCTGGTGACGACTGGATTCACGAGATCAAGTTCGACGGCTACCGCCTGGTCGCGCGAATCGACCAGGGCGAGGTTCACCTCCTGACGCGATCCGGGAAGGACTGGACGGTGCGATTCCCGAAGCTGGCCGAGGCGGCCCTGGCGCTGCCGCTCGACCAGGCCTGGCTCGACGGGGAGATCGTGGTTCGGGACGCCGAGGGGGGTACAAGCTTTGCCGCGCTCCAGCAGGCGATCGCGGACAAGCAGGATCATCGCATGGCCTATTTCCTGTTTGATCTGCTCTACCTCGATGGGCACGACCTGCGCCCGGCGCCACTGGTCGAGCGCAAGCGAATGCTCCGGGCGCTCGTCGATGGAGCCGATCGCGAGGCGCTTCAGTACAGCGATCACATCAAAGGCCGGGGCGACTTGCTCTATGAACAGGCTTGCCGCCATTGGCTTGAGGGAATCATCTCCAAGAGAGCCGCCGCCGCATGGCGGGCCGGGCGGTCATCCGATTGGCTCAAGACCAAGTGCCTGCGACGGCAGGAGTTCGCGATCCTTGGCTACACCGACCCCGGCGGATCGCGCGAGGGGTTCGGGGCGCTGCTGATGGGATACCGGGATGAAGATCACCAATGGATTTACGCCGGAAAAGTCGGTGCTGGCTTCACGCAGCGCGCGCTCAAAGACCTGCACGGGCGCCTTGAGGCGATCGGGCGAGAGCGAATCCCGAATCTTCGCAACGCCCCCACCGGGTCCTGGACTCGAAAGGCGCACTGGGTGCATCCCAGGCTACTGGCTGAAGTTCAATTCTCCGGCCTGACCGACGCTGGTCTGATACGCCACGGCACGTTCCTTGGACTGCGTCAGGACAAGTTGGCCTCAGAGGCGAGACTCGAAAAGCCCATGCCTTCCTCCAGACTCCTCGAGGCCTTCAAGACTCCGGCGAAAACCACCGACGTGGTGTCTGGCGTGCGCCTGACGCATCCGCATCGAGTGCTCTATCCGGAGGGGAGCATCACCAAGGCTCAACTCGCCGACTACTACCGGGCCGTCGCCGCCCGGATGCTTCCCCACATCGCCGATCGTCCGCTGGCGATCGTGCGATGTCCGAAGGGGACCGATGGCAAATGCTTCTTCCAGAGGAATCTGGGGGCGGGACTACCGCAGCCTATTTCATCCGTGGAGGTGGAATCGGATGGACAGCGCGTCCAGCACCTGTGCATCCACGATGCCGCGGGCCTGGTCGCCCTCGTGCAGATCAGCGCCTTGGAGATGCATCCCTGGAACTGCCGCTCTGATCGCTTGAATCGACCGGATCGCCTGATCTTCGACCTCGACCCCGGAGAAGATGTCGCCTGGCCTTCGATCGTAGATGCGGCGCAACGGCTTCGCGCCGTCCTTCAGGAGGTTGACCTCACATGCTTCGCGAAGACATCCGGCGGCAAGGGACTGCACGTGGTCGTCCCCATCCAGCGCCGGCGAAGCTTCGACGACGCCAAGACTTTCACCCACGCGGTGGCGAAGACGCTCGCGCAGCGCCACCCCCGTGAGTTTGTCGCCGTGATGACCAAGTCAAAACGGCGCGGCAGGATCTACGTGGATTATCTGCGAAACGACTATGGAGCGACCGCCATCGCCCCTTACTCTACCAGGCGTCGAAGCGGCGCCCCCGTTTCCATGCCGCTTCGGTGGGATGAGCTTACCGATGACCTGCGCCCTGAGCGATTCAACGTCCTGACCGTTCCGCCGCGTCTGGATCGGTCATCCGGTGACCCCTGGGAAGACTACTTCAAGGTTCAACAATCCATCACGCGCCGCGCCGAACGCCACTTCGGAGCCAGTCGATAAGGAGACACGTCATGCCCCGTTCCATCTGGACCGGTTCAATCGCCTTCGGGATGGTGAGCATCCCCATCCGACTCGCCACCGCGGTCCGTGACAAGACGATCCACTTTCACATGCTCAGCAAGGATGGCAGGTGCCGCCTTCGCCGGAAGCTCTACTGCCCCGAAACGGGCGAAGAATACGACTTCAAGGATACTTCGCGCGGCTACGAAGTTGCGCCGGACCAGTATGTGATCATTCGCGATGAGGAGCTTGAGTCCGTGAAGCCCGAGCGGGGGCGAACGATTGAGATCAGCGACTTCGTCGATCTGGCTGACATCGACCCGATTTACTTCGATCGTAGTTACCTCCTCCTCCCCGACGAGGGAGGCGCGAAAGCCTATCACCTGCTCCGGGAAGCCATGCTGCAGACCAAGCGGATCGGGGTCGCGCGATTCGTGATGCGTCAGCATGGATACCTCGCGGCGATCCGGCCTCTGCAAGATGCACTCCTTCTGCACACCATGCACTACGTCGATGAAGTGACCCTTCCCAGCGAACTGGAGGACAAGTCTTTGGCCGAGGTGTCCGTGGACAAACGCGAGCTGGACATGGCCAGGCAGCTCGTCACCTCCCTGACCTCCGACTTCCAACCCGACGCCTACAAGAACGAGTACCGCGAGCAGCTTCAGGAACTCATCGAGGCCAAGGCCGAGGGCGAGACGATCACCGCCGTGTCCGAAACGCCCGACCATCCGCCCCCCACTTACAACCTCATGGAGGCGCTGAAGAAGTCCGTGGAGAAGGCCGGCGGCAAGAAAACCAAGACCAAGACAGCCCCGCGGCGAACCAAGCGATCAAAGAAGTCGGCGTAGCGGCCTACCTCCAAGTTCGCGCGAACTCGCGGGAAACCGCCCGGGATCGGCCTGAAAGGGCGCGTGACTTCTTCGCGCGCGAGGCCGTTTGATGGGTTGCGCGCAGGGAGGCGGTAGCCGGTATTGCGTGTGTTGCCTTGCAACGCCGCCAGCACCCACAGCCAATCGCACTTGGCATCACCGCCGCTTCTCCCGATGCGCTTCTGGAAGTTCCAGCGGCGGCCGACGGCGCTTGGCCCGAATCCAGTTGGCGGCGCGGAGGATCGGCCGACGACGGATCAGCCAGCGCTCCAGGTCGCGTTTGCGCGGA
>JBGTFI010000088.1:0-7706 GCA_041747335.1 Phycisphaeraceae bacterium
ACCCCCCCCACCCTCCCGAAGGGCGAGTTGACGGCAAGCCGACCCCCCGCCCAGCCCCGTCATTCAATGGACGGAGCGGATTGGCGGCGGTTTCACCCCGGCGCAAGTTTTTTTTCTTGCTACCACCCAACCTCGCGCCCCGCCCCTACATCGTGACCATCGTTTCCCCGCGGGTCTCGATCTCCCTCCTTGCCGCCGCCAGGAACACTTCGAGTGGCATCGCCCCCAAGTCGCCGCGCGAGCGGTCGCGGACGCTGACCGTCCCGGCCGCCTCGTCCTTGCCCCCCACCACCAGCATGTAGCTGACCTTCTCCTCCTGGGCGGCTTTGATCTTGGCGTTCACCCGCTCGTTGGAGTCATCGAGCGTCGCCCGCAGGCGGGCTTCCTTAAGAGCCGCAAGTACTTTGTTCGCGTAATCGAGGAACTTGTCGCTGATCGGCAACACCCGCGCCTGCTCGGGGCTGAGCCAGAGGGGGAAGGCCCCGGCGAAGTGCTCGATCAGCACCCCGATGAACCGCTCCATCGACCCGAACGGGGCGCGGTGGATCATGACGGGGCGGTGCTCGCGGTTGTCCGGGCCGGTGTAGGAGAGGTCGAACCGTTGGGGCAGGTTGTAATCGACCTGCACGGTCCCGAGCTGCCATTCCCTGCCGATCACATCCTTGACCACGAAGTCGATCTTCGGCCCGTAGAACGCCGCCTCCCCCGGTTCGGCGCTGAAGGGCACGCCCAGGCTCTCGGCCGCGGCGCGGCAGGCGGCCTCGGCCTTGTCCCAGTTCGCCGGGTCGCCGACGTACTTGGCGCTGTCGGGATCGCGCAGCCCGACGCGCACACGGTAGTCGCTCATCTTGAGCGTCCTGAAGATGATCTTCACCAGGTCCAGGCACCCCAGCAGCTCGCCGGGAAGCTGTTCCTCGGTGCAGAAGAGGTGAGCATCATCCTGGGTGAAGCCGCGCACGCGGGTCATGCCGCCCAGCTCGCCCGACTGCTCCCAGCGGTAGACGGTGCCGAACTCCGCCAGTCGGATGGGCAGCTCGCGGTAACTGTGCTTTCGCGAGGCGTAGATCTGAATGTGGTGCGGGCAGTTCATCGGCTTGAGCAGGTAGCCGTCGATGTCGCCCTTGTCCATCAGGTTCGCCAGCTCCCCGCACGAGCAGCCTTCCTGCGCCAGGGCGCTGATCTGCTCGGCACTGATAAGCGGCGGATACTGGCTGTCGCGGTAGTAGGGGTAATGGCCGGAGGTCTTATAGAGCTCGAGCTTGCCGATGTGCGGCGTGAAGACCTGGTGGTAGCCCTGCTTGCGCAGCTCTTCCGAGATGAAGGCCTGAAGCTCCTGGCGCACGGCCGCCCCGGCCGGGGTCCAGAGGATCAGCCCCTGCCCGACCTTGTCATCAATATGAAACAGCCCAAGCTGCTTGCCGATCACGCGGTGGTCGCGCTTGCGGGCTTCCTCGAGTTTTTCAAGGTAATCGTCGAGGTCCGCCTGGGTGAAGAAGGCCGTGCCGTAGACGCGCTGGAAGCGGTCGGAAGTGACATCGCCGTGCCAGTGGCTCGAGGCGATGGACATGACCTTGAACGCGCCGATCAGCCCGGTGCGTGGGACGTGCGGGCCTTGGCAAAGGTCTTCCCAGGGGAGTCCGGAGTCTGGTGTCCAGGGTCTTGGATCCTGAGCGTCAGACGATTCGCCGGTGACATACCACGAAAGTCGCGCTGCGCCGCCGGTAAGCGCCCGCTGAGCGTTGTCGAGCTTGTACTTGTTGCCCTCAGCCTGGAGCTTCTCGAACCCGCGCTGGGGATCGAGTTCATACCTCATAAACCGCCGATCTTCCTCGACGATCTTCTTCATCTCGGCCTCGATCTTCTCGAAATCGTCCGAGGAGATGGGGGTGTCGAGGGCGATGTCGTAGTAGAACCCGTTTTCGAGGGGCGGGCCGTAGGCGAGCAACGTGTCCGGCCAGAGGCGCTGGATGGCCTCGGCCATGATGTGGGCGGTGGAGTGGCGAAGGAGGTACAGCGCGTCCTTCTCGTGCTGGGCGTCGCGCCACTTGCTGCGGCCTTCTTTATCCAGACGCGGGGCGGTGATGATGGCCAGGGCGGCGTCGTGGGGGATCGGGCGGTGGAGATCCCACAGGTCGCCGTTCACCCGCGCCCCGATGGCCGCGGACGCCAGCCCCTCCCCGATGGACCGGGCCACCTCGTGGGGAGTCACCGGCCCGTCGAAGCGCTTGGCGCTGCCATCGGGGAGGGTGATGGTGATGGACTGCGTCTGCGTGGGGGCCATGGGGGAGAATATAGCAACCCGTACCGGGAGGGCTACAATCGTCGCATGGGTCAACCCTGCATCGCCATCCGCGGCGCTCGTGAACACAACCTCAAATCGATCGACATCGACATCCCCCGCGATGCCCTGGTGGTCATCACCGGGCTGTCGGGAAGCGGCAAGAGTTCGCTGGCGTTCGACACGATCTACGCCGAGGGGCAGCGGAAGTATGTCGAAAGCCTCTCAGCCTACGCCCGGCAGTTTTTGGACCAGCTCCAGAAGCCGGACATCGACTCGATCGAGGGTCTTCCGCCGACGATCGCCATTGAACAGCGCTCAGCCAGTCACAATCCCCGATCGACGGTCGCCACGACCACGGAGATCTACGACTACCTGCGGCTGCTGTTTGCCCGTGCGGGGCAGCCGCGGTGCTGGCACCGGGATGAGAAGGGCAAGGTGTGCGGTGAACCGATCACGGGGCAGTCGGCGACACAGATCGTCGATCGTGTGATGGCCCACCCGGCCGGGGCGAAGCTGATGATCCTCGCCCCGCTGGTGCGCGGGAAGAAGGGGCACCACAAGGAGGTGTTCGAGGCCATGGCCCGTCAGGGGTTCGTCCGCGCCCGGGTGGACGGGCAGGTGACGGACCTTCGTCAACTCGGCGCCCAGACGCCGTTCACGACCAAGACGCAGCGCTACCAGCAGCACACGATCGAGGCCGTCGTCGATCGCGTGGTCATCAAGGACGATGCGGACCTGCGGACGCGGGTGGCCGACTCGGTGGAGCTGGCGCTGAAGCTGGCACAGGGGCTGGTGGTCATCAGCGTGGAGGGGGAGAAGGACCAGGCATGGACCGACACCGTCTACAGCGAGAACTACGCCTGCGCCCTGCACCCCGAATGCAGCCTCGAAGGGCTTGAACCGCGGCTGTTCAGCTTCAACAGCCCCTATGGGGCGTGTCCGGCGTGCGGCGGGCTGGGGACGATTCTCGAGTTCGATGCGGACCTCATCGTTCCCGATCCCTCCGTTTCGCTGGCTGACGGGGCGATCGACGCGTGGCGCAAGCACGGCCCGCGAATGAACATCTTCTACGGCCGGCTGATCCGCAGATTCTGCCGAGATTTCGGCGCGGATCCGAATACCCCCTTCAACAAGCTCTCAAAGAATGTCCAACGCATCCTAATGCAGGGGACTACCGCGCGCGACGAGGCGAAGCACGATGCCTACTTCGAGGGCGTGCTGCCCAACCTCAAGCGCCGCTGGGACCGCACCGACAGCGAGTACGTCAAGGCCAAGCTCCACCAGTACCTTTCCGAAGCGCCTTGCGAAACCTGCCGAGGGGCCCGGCTGCGGGAAGAGGCGCTCAGTGTGTTCATGGAATCCCACGATAGTCTGCCCGAGGGTGTCACCTCGCGGCATCCTTACGGCGGGCTGAACATTCAGGACGTGACAGCGCTGACGATCGAGCAGGCGGCGGCGTACTTTGACGTGCTCAAACTCGGGAAGGAAGGCTCGCAGATCGCCGCGCCGATTGTGAAAGAGCTTCGGGCGCGGCTGGGGTTCATGCTCAGCGTGGGGCTGGGGTATCTTTCGCTCGACCGCACCACCGGGACGCTTTCGGGCGGGGAAGGCCAGCGCATCCGTCTGGCCACGCAGGTGGGATCGGGGCTGGTGGGGTGCGCGTACGTGCTGGATGAGCCGACGATCGGGCTGCACCAGCGCGACAACGACCGGCTGATCGCGACGCTGCGGCGGCTGACGGACATCGGCAACACGGTGATCGTCGTCGAGCACGATGAGGACACCATCCGCGCGGCGGATCATCTGATCGACATCGGCCCCGGCCCGGGGCGGCACGGCGGGCAGGTGGTCGCCCAGGGGAGGGTGTCGGAGGTGTGCCGGTCGAACCATTCGCTGACGGCCGGTTATCTCAACGGCGAGCGGCAGATTCCCATGCCCGCGGCCAGGCGCGAGATGAACGCCCGCCGCGCGCTGACGATCAAGGGCGCGCGGGAGAACAACCTCAAGGGCGTCGACGCGGTATTTCCCCTGGGCGGGCTGGTGTGCGTCACGGGCGTGTCGGGCAGCGGAAAAAGCACGCTGGTGAACCAGGTGATGCTGCGCGCGGTCAAGCGCGCTCTTCTCGGTTCGCGCGAAAAGCCCGGAGCGCACGACGCCATCGCGGGCGTGAAGCAGATCGACCGCATCATCGAGGTCGATCAGTCCCCCATCGGCAGGACGCCGCGCTCCAACCCGGCGACCTACACCGGGGCGTTCGACATGATCCGCCAGCTCTTCGCGCAGACCAGGCAGGCGAAGGTGCGCGGGTACAAGCCGGGCCGGTTCAGCTTCAACGTCAAGGGCGGGAGATGCGAGCAGTGCCAGGGTCAGGGTACGAAGAAGATCGAGATGCACTTCCTGCCGGACGTGTACGTGATGTGCGAGGATTGCCGCGGCCGGCGCTACAACCGGGAGACGCTCGAGATCCACGACAAGGGCAGGAGCATCGCGGATGTGCTGGAGATGACCATTGAGGAGGCGCTCGAGTTCTTCGACGGATTCGAGCGCATCCGTCAGCTCCTGGCGGCCCTCAACGACGTGGGGCTGAGCTACGTGCAGCTTGGCCAAAGCTCCACCACCCTCTCCGGCGGCGAGGCCCAGCGCGTGAAGCTGGCGACGGAACTGGGTAAGCGCCCGACGGGGCACACGCTCTACATTCTGGATGAACCGACAACGGGGCTGCACTTCGCCGATGTCGAGCGGCTGCTGAGCGTCCTTCACCGGCTGGCGGACGGGGGGAACACGATCATCGTCATCGAGCACCACATGGACGTGATCAAGAACGCCGACTGGATCATCGACCTCGGCCCGGAAGGGGGCGACCGGGGGGGAACGATCGTCGCCCAGGGCCCGCCCGAAGAGGTGATGTCCGTCGAGGCGAGCTACACCGGGAAGTACCTTCGCAGACACCTGGCTTCCGCGCCGCTGGCGTGTACGGCGTGAATGTACGACGTTGGGTGCCATGCAACGCCGTGAACTATGGGTTGGGTGCCATGGGCAAGGCTCTGCTTGCCCGTGTTGAACGTCGATCAGCCCCCCGGAAAACCCGGTGATCACCATTCCATCGGCCGTCAGGACATGGTCAAGCTCCGCCCCCGGAAAACTCCGCTTGACCATGCCACCCAAGGGGTTGTGCTGGCCATAGTTCACGACGTTGGGTGCCATGCCCTCGTCCTCGTGGGCATGTCGCTTTCTCAATCTGCACCTGTCCGTACCCTGCAAGTGATCAGGGCGCCTGTAGCGATTCTGCCGCGCGCGGCATCCCATTCCGATCACCTTGCAGCCGGCGACGCCCCCGCTCAACTCCCACCCCCGCGCCATCCGATGATCCATAGAGGTCGTTCGCTTCGCCGGAGGATCCGCATGCCCGACACGCTTCTTGCCGCTCCACCCACCCTGCCCGCCCCGCCCACCGCGACCCCCGCGTGCCGGCTGATGCGGTTGAATGTCGACGGTGTGGCGGCCGGCGCGATCGCGATTCACCTGGCGCTCACCGAACACCTGCCGACTCACCTGCCCGTGGAGATCGAGCTATCCTGCGCCGACTGGCGCATCACCTGCTCGGGGCGGGTGATTCGGGAGCGAGCTTTGCCACCGGATGAGCTTGAGTGGATCGTAGAGGCTCATGCGGACGATCCGCCGCTCCGACGGACGCTGCTGCGCCTGGCGACCTTGGGCGATGCGCGACACCTGCGCGCGAAGCTGTGGCTGCTCTGTTCCGGTGGGGCGGGCGTCTCGCCCGCCTTGGCTGCGCACGTGTAACACGATGGATTCTCGTTCCATTGGGTGACGCTCAGACCTTCGGTCTGATAGCGGGCGGGACGCCCGCCCCACTGTCCATGCGCGCCACGGCCACTGGGGTTGAGCCTTGTCCCTACAATCCCCACATGGCCCATGACAAGCTCGACTGGTACGACACGCCGCGATTCTACGACATCGTCTTTGACACGGACTCGGCACGGGAGTTCGCCTTTCTTCGCGAGGCCTGGAAGAAGCACGTCCGCTCGCGCGGGGAGAGGGTTCTCGAACCGGCCTGCGGAACCGCCCGGCTGCTGGCGCGCTTCGCCCGCGCCGGGTGCGCAGGTGCGGGATTCGATGCCAACTCCGCCATGATCGACTACGCGCGCCGGCGCATGGCTCGCGGCCGCCTTCGCGCGGACCTGCGCGTCGGCCGGATGGAATCGCTCCGCTATGCGAGCAGGTTCGACTTCGCGTTCAACCTGGTAAGCACCTTCAAGTACCTGCTGACCGAAGAGCAGGCGAAGGCACACCTGGCGTGCGTCGCGGCCTCGCTCAGGCCCGGCGGCGTGTACGCCCTGGGGTTCCACCTCACGGATTACGCCAACACCCGCCTGCAGCGCGAGCGCTGGGTCGGCACGCGCGGCCGCACCACCGTCGTCTGCAACATCCAGGGCTGGCCCGCCGATGCCCGCAACCGGACCGAGAAGGTGCGTTCGCGCCTGGCGGTCGAGGAGAATGGGCAGGAAAAACGATACGAAACGAGCTGGACCTTCCGCACCTACTCGGCCGAGCAGTTCCGGTCGCTGCTTGCGAGTGTTCCGCAGCTCGAGCTCATCGCCACGTATGACTTTCACTATGAGATCGACGCCCCCAAGACGTTCGGCGAAGAGGGCGACGATCAGATCATCATCCTGCGGCGACGATGACCTCTACAGTGGGGCGGGCGTCTCGCCCGCCATCGGTACCTGGAGGGAAACCTGCGCCTGCGCCGCAATGGCGGGCGACACGCCCGCCCCACTGCATCGCGCCAAGCCCCTACCACCCCGTCCAACCCCCATCCACCACCAGGTTCTGCCCCGTGATGTAGCTCCCCGCCTCGCTCGCCAGCAGCAGCAGCGCGCCCTTGAGCTCGTGCGGACGGCCGATCCGCCCCAACGGGCTTCTGCCCTCAAGCCGCCTCACCAACTCCGGGTGCGCACGATCCGATGGGAACGGCCCGGGGCTGAGGCAGTTCACGCGCACACCGTCACGCGCCCAGTAGACCGCCAGGTGACGTGTCATCTGAACGATGCCCCCCTTGAGCGTGTGATAGGCGACGGGGCTGGCATGCGTCACGCCCTCGTACACGTCTGGATACGAACCTACCAGACCGTACATGGAACCGAGCATCACCACGCTCCCGCCCGCGCCGCGCGAAACGACGTGGTCGCGCAGCCGCCGGGCGAGAAGAAAGTATCCCGTCGCGTTGGCGAGCTGGCGCGCGAACCCCTCGGCCGTCGCTTCGGACCACGCCTCCGCGCCGCCCTCATGGCCGTTGTTCACAAGGATATCGACCCGCCCGGCGCGCGCGACGACTTCATGGAATCCCGATTCAATGCTTCTTTCATCCATGTGATCGAGTACGACGCCCAGGTGAGCGTCATCC
>JBGTFI010000089.1:0-4164 GCA_041747335.1 Phycisphaeraceae bacterium
CCAGAAACACATCCGCGCAGCGCACCCGGGACGCGTCGCAGCGTGGAGCCCTTGCGACCAGGGGCGGCGGGAGGAGGAGATGACGATGCGAGAGGCATTGCGATTGGCACCCGTCACAGCGGCGGCGCTGCTGGTGTCGACCTTCAGCGCTTTGGCCCAGGGCGCGGCGCCGGTATACCCGACGCCGCAGGCCGCGCTCGAGGCGTTGGTGGCCGCGCTGGAAACCGGCGACGCGGATGCCGCTATCCGCGCGATGGATCCGACGGCGGGCGATCTGGTGCAGGCAGATGCGGCGGAAACCGCGGCGACGATGAGCGATCTTCTCGGCCTCTACCGCGCGGGCTACCGGTTCGTTCCGACCGACGCTGGCGTCACCATCGCGTTGGGCGCAGACGGCTGGCCGTTTCCGGTGCCGCTTGCGAACGGGGCGCAGGGATGGTCCTTCGACGCCGATGCGGGGCGGCAGGAGCTCCGCGACCGCGAGATCGGCGGCAACGAGCTGGAGGTCATCGACATCCTCCGGCAGTACCTGGCGATCCAGTCCGCCTATCGCACCGTCGATCACGACGGCGACGGCGTGCTGGAATTCGCCGCGGCGCTCATCTCCTCAGAAGGTCGTCGCGACGGGCTCTTCTGGCCCGGCGGTGAGAGTCCCGTCGGCGACATTGCCGCGCGGGCCAGCCTCGACGGCTACAGCGATAATGGCGGCGACAAGGCCGCCGAACCGCTCGGCGGCTATTACTTCCGCGTGCTGACCGAACAGGGTCCGGCCGCTCCGGGGGGTGCGATGTCGTATCTGGTGCAGGGTTACATGGTGGCTGGCCATGCGGCTCTCGCCGTCCCGGCCGTCTACGGGGAGACCGGCATCCATACCTTCCTCGTTTCGGAGGCGGGAACCATTCATCAGTCGGACTTGGGCGAAAGAACGCTGGAAATCGCCTTCGAGATCGAGAGCTTCGATCCGGGCGAAGGCTGGGAGCCGGTCAGATGACCCCTTCACGCAATACCTTCTTGCAACTACAGGAGACTGCAATGCGAATTCTCTTTGCTGCCATCGTTCTGGCGCTCACGACTGGCCAGTCGTATGCACAGGACCGCGACTGGCAATTCCAGGCGACCGGCAACCTCTGGCTGCCGACCACCCGTGTCACCGTCGACACGCCGCGCGGCAGCGTGTCGGGCAAGCTGAGCATCAGCGACGCGATCGATGACCTCGACTTCGCCCTGATGGGATCCTTCGAGGCGCGGCAGAACCAGCTCATCCTGAGCGCCGATCTGATCTATTTCGACCTCACCGCGCGGCAGGCCACCCCCTTCGGCGCGCTCTTCGACACGGCCGCCGTCAACACCAAGATTACCGCCCTGACCGCGCTGGCCGCCTGGCGCGTGCAGGAGACCAGCAACTTCGCGCTCGATCTCGGGGCCGGTGCGCGGATGATGTGGACGGATGTAAATGTGTCCCTGACGGGCGGTGCGCTGCCTCCGGAGTCGAGCGGCGTCAGCGATGACTGGGTTGACCCCATCGTCGCATTGCGGGCGCGCTACGACTTCGACGAGAAATGGTTCGGCACCCTTTATTTGGATGCGGGCGGGTTCGGCGTGGGGTCGGAGGAGACCTACCAAGCGGCGGCCTCGCTTGGCTACAACCTGAACGATCGCTGGGCGCTCTCCGGCGGCTGGCGTTTTCTCAGCTTTGAGCGCGAGACGAACGGGAACACCCTGGACTTCGAGCAATCCGGCGCAATCTTCGCCGCGACCGTGAGGTTCTGAACTGCCGCCATGACGCGACCGCATCCTACCCCTGGAAAGCCACGATGACGCGCCGACTTGCTCTGCCGTGGCGGGTCGTCTTGCTGTCGGTCGCCATGGCCGTCGGCGGATGGACCGCCGCGCCAGCGCACGCGCAGGACACCGTGACCACGCTGCCCTCACCGCTCACCCCGGAGGCGATCAACGCGCTCGTGTCCCGCCTTTCGGATCGCGAGGTGCGCGATCTTCTGCTTCAGGAACTGGGCACCCGCGCCAGTGAGGCGGAGACCGGGGCCGCGGAACCCGAGCCGGCGCTGATCGACGAAATCACGCAGTCGCTGAGTATCGCCGCGGGCCAGATCGTCGAAGGGGTGGGTGCCGCGCCGGACAACGCCGCGGCGATGCTCGACGCACTTGGCGACTACTTCGGGTCGCTCGGCACGCCCGGCAGCCTTCAGTTCTTCGCCGTCCTGGCATTGGCACTTGGCGCCGGCTTGGCGGCCAACCGGATGTACACACGCTGGATGGTCCGTCGCACGCCGTCCGGCGCGCTGATGCCGTCCGAGACACTCGCCTTTCCTGACTCCATCGTGTTCCTCTCCCGCCGGCTCCTGTTCGCCGCCAGCGGGGCGATCCTCGCGCTGCTCGTCACGGTCCTGGTGCTGGGGGCGCTGCTTGGCGAACGCGAGGGTCGAGTCGGCGTGGCGATTGCGGTCTGGCTGGTCTTTGTGCCCTGGTTCGCCTGGATCGTGCTGCGGTTCTTCCTCTCTCCGCACCGCCCCGACCTGCGGCTCATGGTGACCGACGACCGGACGGCCCGCATACTCGTGGGAAACCTGCTCGGCCTGACGATTGCCGTCGGCCTCATCGAGTGCGTGCTGCGCGTCATGCAGGAAATCGGCGCCGACACCGAGGCGCAGCATGTCGGCTTCTGGATCAACGCGATCATCTTCGTCTGGCTTGCCGCAATCCTTTTCTTCTGCCGCGACGGCCTGCGCCGTATCGTCCGCGGCCGCAACGAGGCGTTGACCCCGGCGGAGACCTGGGCCGTCTTCGCCTATCCTGTCTATGGCCTCTTCGTCATCGCTCTGACCTGGTTCGCCGGCGCGATTTCCACGGCGATCGGCAAGGAGGAGGTCGTGCGCCAGGGGCACCACTTCCTCAGCCTCGGTATCCTGCTGATCGCGCCGATGTGCGACACGCTGATCCGCGCGACCGTGCGCCATCTGCTGCCGCCGATGCAAGGATCCGGCCCCGTGGCGGTGGAAGCCTACGAGCTTGCCTGGCGCAGCTACATCCGCATCGCGCGGGTGATCGTGTTCGGTGCCATCATCCTGATCCTGGCCGCTCTTTGGGACATCCCGCTCTTCGGCGGCGCGAGCGAGCCGTTCTCCGGCCTCCTGTTCGAGGGCCTGCTGATCCTGGCCGCAGGTTATGTCGCGCTCGAGATCACCAGCCTGCTGATCAACCGAAAGCTCGCCAACGAGAGGCCCGACGCCGGGACCCACGCCCTGCACGAGGGTCACGATATCCCGGGCGGCGGGTCCAGTGCCTCGCGTCTCGGGACCGTTCTGCCCGCGGTCAATTGGGTCCTTCAGGCGGCCATCGTCGTGGTGACGGTGCTGGCCGCGCTGAGCCATGTCGGCGTCAACGTGACGGCGCTTGTTGCGGGCGCGGGCGTGATCGGCATCGCGGTGGGGTTCGGGGCGCAGAAACTGGTGGCGGACGTCGTCTCCGGCCTGTTCTTCCTGATCGACGACGCCTTCCGCCTCAACGAATACATCGACGCGGGCGGGGTGCAGGGCACGGTCGAGAAGATCGCGCTGCGCTCGATGTTCCTGCGGCAATCGGACGGCACGATCCACTGCGTGCCCTACAGCAATATCTCCTCCGTCTCCAATTTCGTGCGCGACTGGGGCATGATGAAGCAGGTCTTCACCGTCCCGTTCGATACCGACACCGAAAAGGTCCGGAAGATCTTCAAGAAGATCGGACAGGATCTCTACGAAGACCCCGAATTCCGGGACGCGTTCATCCAGCCGTTCAAGTACAAGGGCGTCAGCCAGGTCAACGACGTCGGCATCGTCCTGTCCGGCAAGTTCATGTTCAAGCCCGAGAAAGCCAAGCACTTCCTGATCAAGCGCGAGATCTACCGCCGCGTGCAGGCCGACTTCGCCGCCGCCGGCATCCACTTCGCGCGCCGGGAAGTGCGGGTCAGTGTCGATACGGACGGCGCCCCCGTCAACGAGGCCACGATCCAATCGATTTCAAGGGCAGCCGCGGCGTCCGAAGTGGCGGCCGATCAGAAACAAGCACCATAGTGGGCATGAAATGACCCGATCCACACTCGCTCTGACGGACACCGGACCCCACCCCGCGCAGATCCTTCTGCGCCTGCTTGCCGCCGCATTGCTC
>JBGTFI010000090.1:0-5588 GCA_041747335.1 Phycisphaeraceae bacterium
CATCAGGCCGCATGCCTGAACAGATCACACCATTCGTCACCTTCTGAGTGGGGACTTGCGGCTTCGCCGCAATGGCGGGCGAGACGCCCGCCCCACTGATCAATCCTTCTGTTCTCTGGCTGCCGGCCTTCGCCGCCCGCACCAACCCGCCCAGGCGGCGAGGAGGGTCAAGGTCGCGGGCTGGGGGATGGAGGCTCCGCCGGCGAGCGCGGTTTCAAAGTCATCGACATCGAAGGCGTCCAGCCCGCCGCTGCCGTCCATGTCCCCAAGGACATCCGGGTCCAGCCCCGGATGGGTGTTGAGGTAGGCCTGTCGGTCGGCCAGCGCCAGCTCGAAGTCATCGACATCGAAGGCGTCGAGCACCCCGTTGCCGTCCATGTCGCCCAGGACCAGCGGCGCGCCGATCTTGAGCGTGACGGCGTTGGAGTGGTACTCGACGCGCCAGGTCAGTCCCCCCGGAATCGCAGCGGCCGAGACCGAATCAAATCGGCCAATGACTTCGCCGGCGGTGATGATCTGGAACGATTGGCCGATGATCGGTGTGTACCCCGCGAGGCGGCGGATGCTCAGCGTGCCGCCCAGCAGTGCGTCCTGCGTGATCATCAGTGCGTCGAACCCGCCGGGCGCTGTTGATTGAATGTCGATCTCGAGCATGGCATCGGGGTTGAACGAGACCTCCCCGCCGAAACTCAGGATGCCGGGGCTGGCGCCGCCCGCGAGCAGCGCATCGAACTCGACCGCGCCCTGGCCGAAGAAGGTTCCTCCGCCGGTGACATCGCCGAGGAACGCGACGCGGCTGCCCGCGCCGGTGGTGATACTGCCGTGATGAACCACGTCGTCCCAGAAGGTAAGGGTCGCGGCGCCTGTGATGGTGATGCGTCCGGTGGAGGTGTTGTTGACGTTGCCGAAGAGGTCGGTGTGGCCGCCGGAGAACTGCATGAGGTTGCGATTGGTCAGGCCGCCCTCAGCCAGAAGCGTTCCGCGGCCGAGGATGGATCCGGTGGTGGTGTTGGTGAGTGGGCTGGAGAACTCGGCGACGCCGCCGAGCAGGCGCAGCAGCCCCTGGTTGGTGTTGGAACTGCCCCTGAAGCGCAGGTGCTGGCCGGAACCGACGACGATCTCGCCCGAGGCGCGGTTGAGGAGCGTGTTGCGGACCTCTCCCCCGCCGCGAATCGTCCCGCGGTTGTCGAGCGTCGCGCCGGAGAGGGTGGCGCCCGAAGCGCCCAGGTCGATCTCGCCGAAGTTGTCGATGCCGCCTGTTGCGTGCAGTGCGCCGCTGCCGCTGAGCTTGCCGCGCGTTTCGATGTTCAGGCGCTCGTTGAGGACGACCTGCCCGGCCGGTTGAAGGCGCAGCTCCGCCAGGCCGGTAGTCTGCGCGCCCAGGGTAAGCGAGCGCATCAAAGTGAACTCACTGGGGCCGTGGATGAGCGCCTGCCCCGCCGGTTGGATGAAGCTGTGGACGCGATCGCGCGGCAGGGCGCCCAGGGGCCAGTTGAGGGGATCGTCCCAGTTTCCGCCCGCGCCCCCGGCCGGATCCCATCGGTGTTCGGTGAAGGCGGCGTAGTAGCCGAAACCTCCGTCCGCGAAGCGCACTCTCAGCGCGAGGTGTCCGTTGCTCAGGGAGTTTCTCGATATCGAGGCGTTCGAGACGGTTCGGCCGTGGATCACATCGCCGTTGGCAACCACCTTCTCGAGTACGCCATCCCGTTCGATGAAGACGCCCAGGTTGGCTCCGGTGTCGAAGGCGATGTCGCCATCATCCATGGCGACGCTGATGGAGGCGTAATCGAAGCCGAAGTTGCCGCTCCCGCCCGGGATGGGGGTGCCGTTGTCCGCCACGACCCTCAGCGGCCCGCCGAGGTTGGTGTAGACGCCGCTGACGCCGGCGCCGGTGGCCGCGAAGGCCGTCGCCGAGCCGTCGTACGCGGGTGAGGCGAAACCCTCGAAGGTGCCCGAACGGCCGGGAACCGTGGTGGTTCTCTCGGCGATGGCGGTGTGTAGGATGAAGGTGCCGGTGATGCTGCGGGCGTAAATGCCGCCTCGAGTATTGCCTGAAGCGCCAAAGACGATGGTGTTGCCCCGGTGTGAGATCGGACCGAAGGACTGGTAACTGTCTCCCCCGTTGGGCATGAGGCTGCCCCTTTCCAGGATGAGCTGCGCGCCGGAGGAACTTTGCAATTCCCTGAAATAGATGCCCCACTGATTCGATTCGCCGAAACCGACAAACGTCCCCCGTTGCCCATCATTGGAATAGCCCGAGAAACCGGTGAAGGTTCCCGTCCCGGAGGGGATCGATGTGGAGGCGCTCGCGAGGGTGTTGAGACCCCAGCCGGCGGCGTTCTTGTGGTAGATGCTCGGGCCGCTGGTGCTGCCGATTCCCTGCAAGACCACGTCGCCGCCTTCAATATCGCTATCGAACAACAGCGCCTCCACGTTCCCCGTTGTCTCAACCAGTGGGGTGAGCGTCCCTCGGTAATAGTGGATCAGCCCCGTTTGCGAGGGACCGGCATTCAGCACGAACGAGATGTGTTCCGCGCCGATAGATGGCGCGGAACTGGCGAGTCCAATCGAGGCGCCCGTTCCCGGGTATCCGTCGGCGAAATCGAACACGTTGATGAAGCCCCAGTCGGCCTCGGCTGGCGGCGCGGCCGCCGATGTCAGCAGCCCGGCGAGGATCGCTCCGCGCATGAAGTTGGCGCGACGACCTTGTTTGGACATGGTTCGTTCCCTCCTCTTCTCCACTTCACATCCGGACCGGCTACCTCCCGGCCGGCGGAAAGGCGATATCGCAATCCTAGGGCCGCTCCCGGCGGGGGTCGAGCCTTTCAGAGAGCGGGGTGATCGTCGGAGACAATCATCCGTTGCGCGCTGATGTTGCTTCCATCGCGGCGTTCTTTACGATGCTTCCATGAATCAGCCACGCATCGTTGTGACGGGTCTGGGGTGGGTGACCCCGCTGGGGCATGAGTTTGAGACCGTCTGGCGGCGGATGCTCGCCGGTGAGAGCGGCATCGCCCCGATCCGGGGGTTTGACGCGACGACGTTTCCGACGCAGTTCGCCGCCGAGGTGCGGGACTATGATTTTCGCCAGTTCGTCAAGCGGCCGGGGGTTCATGAGGGCGTGGGCAAGAACACGGCGTTCGCGCTGGGGGCGGCGGCGCAGGCGTGGCGAGCGGCCGGGCTTGACGGCTTTGACGGGCTGAACCCCTACCGGTTGGGGATTTACCTCGGCTCGGGGGAGGGGTCGCTCGATTTCGACAACTACGTGGGGGCGAACCTGGCGGGGTGGGACGAGCAGCGCAAGGCCGTTGATTCCGTGAAGTGGGCGGCGGCGGCCAAGGAGCGGCTGACTATGCTGCGGGAGTTCGAGCAGGAGCCGAACATGCCTCTGACGCACCTGGCGATGGAGTTCGGGGCGCAGGGGCCGGCGTATAACTGCCTGACTGCTTGCGCGGCGAGCACTCAGGCGATCGGCGAAGCGACGGAGATCCTGCGGCGCGGCGATGCGGATGTCATGATCACCGGCGGGGCGCACACCATGATCCACCCCTTCGGGGTGACGGGCTTCAACCGACTGACGGCGCTCTCCAATCGCAACGACGACCCGCGGGGCGCCTCCCGGCCGTTCAGTGTCGATCGCGACGGGTTCGTGCTGGGCGAGGGGGCGGGGATGCTGATTCTTGAGACGCTTGACCACGCCCGGGCGCGCGGGGCGAAGCCATTGGCGGAGGTCGCCGGGTATGGCTCCAGCGCCGATGCCTTCCGCATCACCGACATGCAGCCGGACGGCCGGGGGGCCGTGGCGGCGATGCGCTACGCGCTCAAGGACGCGGGCGTGAGCATCGAGGAGATCGACTACATCTCCGCCCACGGGACGGGCACGAGCGAGAACGACTCGATCGAGACCCGGGCGATCAAGAATGTCTTTGGTGAACACGCGAAGAACGTGCCCATCAGTTCGATCAAGAGCATGATCGGGCATCTGATCGCCGCGGCCGGGGCGGTCGAGGCGATCGCGTGCGTGCTGGCGATCCGGGATGGCAAGCTCCCGCCGACGGTGAACCTGCACTCAGCGGACCCGGAGTGCGACCTGGACTACGTGCCCAATGCGGCGCGGGAGAAGACGGTGAACGTTGCGCTCTCAAACAGTTTCGGCTTCGGCGGCCAGAACGACACGCTGATCCTGCGGAGAGTCGCTTCCGCGTAGGGTGGGCACCGCCCACCATCCCAACTTGACCATGTCCTGACGGCCGATGGAACGGTGATCACTGGATTTTCCGGGGGCTGATCGACGTTCCACACGGGCAAGCAGAGCCTTGCCCATGGCACCCGCCGCCCTAGGGTGGGCGCCGCCCACCGGGTTACACCGGGCTGGGCACTGTTTCGAGGAGCTGCTGCATGATCCTCCGCCCGCCGGCGCCGTTGTGTTCGTGCATGTAGGTCTTGCTGACGATACGGTGGGAAAAGACGGGCAGGACGTTGGCGACGATGTCTTCGGGGACGACGTAATCCCGCTGGGCGAGCATGGCGGTGGCGCGGGCTGCGGCGAGCAGTGCCAGCGCCCCGCGCGGGGAGACGCCCAGTTGAAGCTGCTCGCTGCGGCGTGTCGCGCCGGCGATGGCGACGATGTATTCGATCAGCGCGGGATCGACGCGGACGACGGCGACCTGGGCCTGGAGTTCGAGCAGGCGTTCGGCGGTCATGACGGGGGTGAGGTCGGTCAGGATGGTGCGGGAGGGGTCGAGTTCGAGGACGCGGGCCTCGTCGGCCGGGTCTGGGTAGCCCAGGTGCAGGCGCATGAGGAAGCGGTCAAGCTGGCTCTCGGGGAGGAAGTAGGTTCCCTCGAACTCGATAGGGTTCTGGGTGGCGATGACGATGAACGGCTGAATGAGTTTTCGGGTGTGGCCCTCGATGGAGACCTGCCCCTCGTTCATGGCTTCGAGCAGGGCGCTCTGGGTGCGAGGGGTGGTGCGGTTGATTTCGTCGGCCAGGACGATGTTGGAGAAGATGGGTCCGGGCTTGAAAGTGAACTCGGACTTCTGCTGGTCCCAGACGGTGACGCCCAGGATGTCGGCAGGGAGCATGTCGGGGGTGAGCTGGATGCGGGAGAGGGAGCAGTCGATGCTGCGGGCCAGTGCGGTGGCGAGCATGGTCTTCCCGACGCCTGGGACGTCCTCGATCAGGACGTGGCCCCTGGCCAGGAGGCAGACGAGAAGCTGGTCGATGGCCGCCGGGTGTCCGAGGTAGACGCGCTGGATGTTGGCCCGGAGGCGGTCGAGTTCGTGCATGAGTCGGGTCCGTCGTGGGGGGAGCGGGGCAAGTATAACGGTTTGGCGGGAATCGGCGGAGCATTGGGGCGACCGGGGCGCGGGTTGCCGATACAATGAGGCGGGAGGAACGACGTTTGACGAGGCCCGAATGACGAATTCGCGGGCTTCCATGACGGGGGGCGATGTGCGGGCGACGTGAACGAAGCGACTCACGGAAGAACGCGGTGAACTCCAGCCTTACATTTGCCGAGCGGTTAAGCCAGCTCAGCGGGCGCCTGGCGCTGTACATGCAGCAGGAGCCGGTGCGGGTGCTGGTGG
>JBGTFI010000091.1:0-9207 GCA_041747335.1 Phycisphaeraceae bacterium
CCACATCGAACGTGAACCTGCCGACATTCGTGCGCACGTCTTTCTCGACCTCGACAATGACCATGGGGATGGCGCGGGGATCGGGCCGCCACCAGAGGCGGCCGTGCTTGCGGTAGCCGTGCGCGAGCAGGGCCGGCGCCAGACCCCGCGCGAGCACCTCACCGATCGCCTGGCCGATCAAGCTCAAGGGTCAGGGGTCCAAGGTCCAAGGTATTGTTGTCCCGTAGGTCAGGCCTTGGCCTGACAGTTCGGGGCGAGCAGGGAACGATCCTGTCAGGCCAAGGCCTGACCTACAGCTCACCGCGGTGCGTTACTTCTCCCAGCCCACGGGTTGGGTCCAGGCCTGTTGCTTCTGGCCTTCGAAGCCGGGATTGACCGGGGCGAGGCTGGAGGTGATCAGGGCGCGGACGTACAGCTCATCGCCGTGCAGGCGATAGCTGGCCTTGGTTCCCTCGGCCGCGGCGAGCACTTCGCCGATGTCCTCGGAGTAGATGCGCGTGGTTTCGAGTTCGTTGCCGTCGGCATCGGTGGCGGGGCGGCTGGTCTTGTCATAGCCCTTGCGGGTTCCGATGAACTGGATGGTGTAGGTCGCGCCGGGATCGGGCTGGACCTCGACGGTGAGGACGCGGTTCTCGCGGTCGTAGAGGACATCGCGGAGGGTGACGCCGCTCGAGGCGTAGAAGTCGCCCTTGCGCATGGCGGCGATCAGCGCTTCGGGGGAAAGCTCCTCGGCGCGGACCATGACCCACCCCCGGCCGGTGATGGCTTCACCGCGGCCGTGGTAGTGGTGGGCATCATCGGTGCCGAGGCCGTAGAGCGGCGGGGCATTCAGTTCGGCGATGCGGATCGTGTTGGCGATGTCCCAGAGGCGCTCATCGCCGGGGCGGTACTCATCGCCCATGTGGTTGATGCCGGGGTGGCCGTTGTAGACCTCGAAGAAGTTCTCCTCGAGCACGTGCGCGAGGTCTTCCGCGGTGATCGCCCAGTGGAAGTTGGGGTGGTTGAGATGGCCCAGGATCGGGATGCCCAGGCGCTTCTCCTGCTCCTTGATGGCCTTGAAATTGTTGCGCATGGTGTCGCGCACGCTCGTGCCGCGCTGCGGGGGGATGTATTCCTGAAGGTTCGTGGCGTTGATGTGGACGGGCTTGCGCTCGAAGTTGTCGGTGACCTCCTCGCCCTGGATCAGCAGGAACTTGCCGGTCTCCTCGAAGAGCGGGCGGAACTCCTCGAGGGTCTTGAGGCGGTATTGCGGTTTGCCCTGGTGTTCGCGGCGCTCGATCCAGTTGTCGTCGTCGAAGCGGGCGTGATACTTGGTCAGCACCGAGCGGTCGCCGCCGGCCCGGCCGAGGATCGCCTCCTCGTTCATCCACTTCTCGCCGGCCATCAGGATATTGTGGTCGGAAATCGCCAGGAAGTCGTATCCGTTGCGGTGGTACCAGTCGACGATCATTTCAGGGAAGTCGTCGCCATCGCTCCAGAGCGAGTGGGTGTGGAGGTTCCCGCGATACCAGTTGGATTCGCCGCGGAGGGCGGCGGGCGCGAGGATCAGGAGCAGGCAACCGGCGAGGGCGAGATGTCGGAAGGTGGAGGAAGGCGACATGTCTGAATCTCCCGTATGAGAGGGGCGAATGCGGCGGGTCGCGCTCCACGCGCGGGACGCGACGGGGACATGATAGCAGAGGAATTGGCAGGCCGAGGCCAGACCTGCTCAACTATCGGCGCTCATAGTCCCGCCCGATGTCCAGGATCACCTGGCGCATCAGCCCGTTTCTCATCACCGTGACCATGAAGCGGGGCTTGTTCTGGATGTTGCCGAGGGTTTCCTCGTGGATGGCTCTAACGTCATCGAGAGTCTTGACATCCTTGCCGTCGATCTTCTGGATGATGTCGTTCTGACGCAGCCCGGCCTGTCCGGCGTTGCCGGGGGATTTGATGCCGAAGATGAAGACACCCTGCGGCTCGTAGAAGAACAGGTCCGGGTTATCGAACTGGTTGATGGTCTTGACGGTCATGTCCCAGCGTGTGCAGTCGTACTCCTCGCCCTCGACGCGGCCTTTCTTGCGAGGCGTGGCTTCGAGGGTGAGCACTTCCTGCCCGCGCTGGAGCTTGATGGCGACGGGGTGATCGAGCGGCAGCAGCCCGATGCGGCGCTGGATGTCGGGCAGGTCTTCATCCGTGATGCCGTTGACCGGTTGATCGTTGATCGCCAGCAGGCGGTCGCGGTCCTGAACGCCTGCCCGGCGGGCGGGGCTGTCCGGCTCGGTGGAGGCGACGATGACGCCCTCGCTGCCCTCGAAGTAGATGTTTCTGCCGAAGTCGCGCAGGGGTTGGAGTCGCAGTCCCATCCAACTCCAGTTGGCTTCGTTGTACTTTCTCATGCGGGGCAGGACATCACGGATGGTGTCGGCGGGGATGGAGAATCCGGTGTCCCCGCCCATCATCACCCCCAGGGTGTTGATTCCGACGACGCGGCCCTGGGTATCGATGAGCGGCCCGCCGGAGTTACCGGGGCTGATGGCGGCATCGGTTTGAAGCCAGAGGGAGTACTGGCTCTGTTCGGGGAGGAACCGCCGGACGCAGGAGATGATCCCGATCGAGACCGAGCGGCTAAGCCCCCACGGAGCGCCCATCGCCATGACGAAATCGCCCTCGCGCAGGCCTTCGGATCGGCCGAGTTCGGCGGCCGGAACCGACGACACGCCTTCGGGCAGTTTCAGTTGCAGCAGGCCCAGATCCAGATCCTTGTCGGTGGCGACGACATCGGCGTGCATGGCCTGCCCGTCGTAGAGCAGGCAGCGGACCTCCACGGCCTTATCCACCACGTGCCAGTTGGTGAGAACTTCGCCGGAGGGTGAGATGATGACCCCGCTGCCGGAGACCTCGCGTGATTGGCGTTTACCGGCTTCATGGGTCTCCTGGACGACCTTGATGAACACCACGGCTGGGAAAACCTCATCCTTGGCCTGCTGAACGATCTGACGGAAGTCCAGCCGCGCCAGGTCCTCAACCTCGCGGGCGGGGACTGGGAGCGTCAGTGAGAGCGTCAGGAGGGCGATCAGGGCGGGGGAAAGGGGTTTCGTCATGGGTTGGTCCTCGGAAGGGGGGAAGCGGGATCTGAGCTTGAAAACTTGGTAGAATACATGTTTATGCCTGTTGTGACCTCATTATAGTCGGAGTTCTCCCTCCCCATGCCTGACGACACGCTTCCGCCTGATTCCGCCGATTCCCCGGAACTGCCCGATGACGACGCCGAGCTTGACGGCGACGCCGCTTCGCCCCTGGCGCCCATTCCGGGGGGGCGGGTGCTGGACACCGCCATCGAGGCCGAGCTTTCCGACAGCTACCTCACCTACGCGATGTCCACCATCGTGGATCGCGCCCTGCCGGATGTGCGCGACGGGCTCAAGCCCAGCCAGCGGCGCATCCTGGTGGCGATGCACGATCTGAATCTTTCCCCCGGCAGAAAACACAGCAAGTGCGCGGGCATCGTCGGCGAGACGATGAAGAAGTACCACCCCCACGGCGACCAGGCGATCTACCCGACCCTGGTGAACATGGCACAGGAGTGGAAGACCCGCTACCTCCTCATTGACAAGCAGGGCAACTTCGGCTCGATCGACCCCGATCCGCCCGCGGCCATGCGTTACACCGAGGCGCGCCTCCACCGCCACGCCATGGAGCTGCTCGACGACCTCAAGCTCGATACCGTCGACTGGCAGCCGAACTTCGATGAATCGGTCGAGGAGCCGCGGGTGCTCCCGGCCCGCTTTCCGAATCTGCTGGTCAACGGTTCGACGGGGATCGCGGTGGGGATGGCATGTTCGATGCCGCCGCACAACCTCAGTGAAATCTGCGACGGGCTGATCGCGATGATCGATCGGCCGGACATCAACCTTGTGGAGATGATGCAGATCGTTCCCGCGCCGGACTTCCCGACGGGGGGGATCATCTGCGGCCGGCGGGGCGTCGCCCAGGCGTACGCCACGGGGCGCGGGAGGCTGGTGCTCCGCGCGAAGATCCATCACGAGCAGACCAAGAACGGCCGGGACCGGCTGGTGGTCACGCAGATTCCGTATCAGGTCTCGAAGAACGACGGGATCATCGCCAAGATCGTCGAGCAGCGCAAGAACGACAAGCTTCACGACATCTCCGATGTCGTCGATCAATCCTCCAACCGCGACGGGATGCGGCTGGTGATCGAGCTTAAGCGCGGCGCCGACCCGCAGGTGGTCGAGAACCAGCTCTATCAGCTCACGCCGCTGCAATCGACCTTCAGCATCATCAACATCGCGCTGGTGGGCGGGCAGCCGCGCACGCTGGGGCTGCTGGAGTTGATGCGGCTGTATCTCGACCACCGCGTCGAGGTCATCCGCCGCCGCACCGCCCACCGCCTGCGCGAGGCGCAGAAGGAAGCGCACCGGATCGAGGGCCTGATCTACGCGGTGTGCGACATCGATGAAGTCATCCGGCTGATCCGCTCGTCGCGCACGCGGGAGGAGGCGATCGACAAGCTGATGCTGCGCGGGTTCCGCATCCCGGCCGACCATCCTTACGCCCCGCGGATTCCCGAGCGTTTCAAGGCGCAGTCGGTCCAAGGGGATGTTCGGCTGACGAAAGTCCAGGCCGAAGCGATCGGCAGGTTGCAGCTCATTCAGCTCGTCGGCCTGGAGATCGAAAAGCTCACGGCGGAGTACGCCAAGTTGCTTGGGCAGATCGAGGAGTACGAGGCCATCCTCGCCAGTGAGGCGAGGGTGTACGAGCTGATCCGGGAGGACACGCTGGAGCTCAAGGCGAAGTACGGCGACGCGCGGCGGACGCAGATCGCCGAGGAGGCGGGCGATCTGGACATCGCGGACCTGATCCCCCAGGAGCAGGTGGCCGTCACCATCACCCACGCCGGTTACGTCAAGCGCACGCCGGTGGATGTGTACCGCACGCAGGGGCGCGGTGGGCGCGGGGTGATCGGTTCGGCCTCGAAGGAGGACGATTTTACGGAGCAGATGTTCGTCGCCGGAACGCACGATGACCTGTTGTGCTTCACCAACACCGGGCGGGTGTATCGGATCAAGGTGTACGAGATCCCCGAAGGCGCCCGCACCAGCAAGGGAAGGGCGATCGTTAACCTGCTCGAGCTCAAGGAGGGCGAGCGCATCTGCCGGTACATGCCCATCGAGGACTTCGAGCGCGAGGAGGCGTTCCTCTTCTTCGCCACCGCCAACGGGCTGGTCAAACGCACGGCCCTCAAGGATTACCGCAACGTGAACAAGGCGGGGATCATCGCCGTCACCCTGCGTGAGGATGACTCGCTCATCGACGCGACGTGGACCAGCGGGCACAACCACATCCTGCTTGGCACGCGCAAGGGCATGGCCATCCGCTTCCACGAAGACGATGCCCGCGCGATGGGCCGAAGCGCCAGCGGCGTCAAGGGCATCGACCTGGGCGAGGGCGACGCGGTGGTCGGGCTGGTGCGCTGCGAACAGGAGGACGACCACGACCTGCTCACCGTCACGGCCAACGGCTACGGCAAGCGCACGCCGCTGGGGGAATACCTCGTCCAGAGCGACGACGGGACGACGCGCACGCAGAGCCGCGGGGGCAAAGGCAGGCGGGACATCGCGGTGAACGAGCGCAACGGTGAGGTCGTCGGCCTGCTGGCGGTGCGCCCGGAGGACGACCTCATGCTGATTTCGACGGACGGGAAGATCGTCCGCATCGACGCCGGAAGCGTCCGCCAGACCGGCCGGGCGGCCCAGGGCGTCCGAGTGATCAACCTGGCGGAAGGCGAAACCCTGGCGGGCGTGGCGCGCATCGCGGAGGAGGAGGACAACGACGAAGCGACCCAACCGTAGGGTGGGTTGAGTCCGCGAAACCCACCTTTTGTGCGCTCGACGCTTGTAGCACGAGGACGACGTGCGTGCTCGCGGGCGGCACGCTCTCACGACGTGCGGGCATGTGTTGCTGACCGTTGCCACGCGCCCCAGCGCATTCCATGTGCATCGTGTCGTCCATCAGCATGACGTGCCACAGAACTATCCCCCATGCGTCAACCGGATCCGCCCCCAAACTCGAAGATGTCTGTCGAACCGCTCGCCCAAGGCCTGAGGCGGCATGTCGACCTGCTCGCGGGGTTGATCGGTCCCCGGCACCTCGGAAGGCCTTCTTCACTTCAGGCGGCGGCGGCCTATATCGAACAACAGTTCGCCGCGATCGGGGATCGCGTGAAGCATGAGTCTTACGAGGTCGGTGATGAGACTGTGGTCAACCTCATCATCGATCGCGCCGGCGCCGCCAAGACCGAGCAGATCGTCATCCTCGGTGCGCATTATGACACGGTGCCCGAAACCCCCGGCGCCGATGACAACGCCTCAGCCGTGGCGGTACTGATCGAAGCGGCTCGCCTGCTGGCGGGCAGGCGCACGCGGCGGACCATCCGTTTCGCCGCCTTCACCTGTGAGGAGCCGCCGCACTTCTACACCGATTCCATGGGCAGCCAGATACACGCTCGGCGGTGCCGCCAAAGTCACGAGCGGATCGTGGGCATGCTATGCCTGGAAATGGTCGGATTCTTCAGCACGGCTCCCGGCTGCCAGCGCCTCCCGCCGGGAATCCCCTCCTTACTTCGATGGGCGTTCCCGCGTCGCGGCGACTTTCTCGCCGCCGTGGGCGACCTCCGTTCCGCCGGGTTGTGCTGGCGTTTTCGCCGCGGCTTCAAGCGGGCCACGCGGCTGCCGCTGTTCTCCATCGTACTACCCCAGTTCATCCGGGAAATCCGTCTCTCCGACAACAGCTCCTTCTGGGATCAGGGCTACCCCGCGCTGATGATCACCGACACGAGCTTCCTGCGAAATCCCCATTATCACCAGGCCACCGACACCCCCGACACGCTCGACTACGCCCGTATGGGCGAGGTGACCAGGGGCGTGGCGGAGGCTGTGGCACACCTCGCGTTACCGGACCGGCGCGCCTGACCCGCTTCTCCCCCTCATCGCTTTCAGCGGGTAGGTCAGGCCTTGGCCTGACAGGGTCTTCGCCGCGTGCAGGAATGTCAGGCCAGGGGTCTGAGCTGCAGGACTTGCCTGCCTCCAACCCACCGCGCTAACATGCTTACATGAGCAGCCTGAAGTCCATCCTCTTCGAATGGCGGTTCAATCTCTTCGCCTTCGCGCTTCTGGCCTTCACTGTTGTCGGGACCGTTCAACACCTTTTGCTATTCGACCTGTCCACATACTGGTGGACCGGCTTGGGCGTTGATCTGCTCATCCTCCTCCCGCTTCTCTGGCTGAACATCCACCTCGCGCGGCCGCGGCGCGGATTTCAGCTCACCGCACCAGATTCTGCGGCTCCTCCCTCCCCACGTTCCGCATGACCCCCTCCGCCGCGCCGTGCGCCGGCGGTACAATGAAGCCTGACGAAAGGATCAGGCCATGTCACATCCACGGCTTCGCGCGATCGCAGTCCTCCTCATCGCTTCGCTTGCGGCATCCCCCGCGTTCGCTCAGGAGAAGCAGTACGAACCGACGTGGGAATCCCTCAACACCCGGCCGACGCCGCCCTGGTTCAACGAAGCGCGCTTCGGCATCTTCATTCACTGGGGCGTCTACGCCGTCCCGGCCTGGAGCGGGAAGGGAACCTACGCCGAGTGGTACTGGCAGTGGATGAATGATCCCAACAACGAAGTCCACGCCTTTCATCGCAAGACCTACGGAGAGGACTTCAAGTACCAGGACTTCGCGCCACGGTTCCAGGCCGAGCTTTTCAACCCGCAGGCCTGGGCGGAGCTCTTCAAGCGTTCGGGCGCGAAGTACGTCGTCCTCACCAGCAAGCACCATGATGGTTTCTGCCTCTGGCCGAGCGCCGAAAGCTGGAACTGGAACAGCGTCGATGTCGGCCCGCACCGCGACCTGTGCGGCGACCTCGCGGAGGCGGTGCGGGCCGCGGGGCTGAAGATGGGCTTTTATTACTCGCTGTACGAGTGGTATCACCCGCTCTACCTCACCGACCGCGAGCGCTTCGTCCGCGAGCACATGATCCCGCAGTTCAAGGATCTGGTGACGCGCTACAAACCGTCGCTGATCTTCGCCGACGGCGAGTGGGAGCATCCTGATACGCTGTGGCGCTCGACGGAGCTGCTGGCGTGGCTGTACAACGAGGCGGGCATCGAGGATGTCGTCGTCAACGACCGCTGGGGCAAGGACCTGCGCAGCAAGTGCGGCGACTATTACACCACCGAGTACGGCAAGTACGCGCAGAAGGAGATGTCCGGCGCGCACCCGTGGGAGGAGAACCGCGGCATCGGCGGGTCGTACGGCTTCAACCGCAACGAGGACGCGGAGGATTACCGCACGGGGCGGGAGCTTGTCCGGCTGCTGATTGATACGGCCTCGCGCGGGGGGAATCTGCTGCTGAACGTCGGTCCGACGGCCGACGGGCGTATCCCCGTGGTGATGCAGGAGCGGCTGCTGCACATCGGCAGGTGGCTTGAGACGAACGGTGAGGCGATCTACGGCACGCAGGCCGGGGTGCTGGGGGCAATGACCTGGGGACGATCGACCCAGAAAGACGATCGCATCTACCTGCACGTGTTTGATCGTCCTGAGAACGGCGTGCTGGTGCTGCCGCCGCTGAAGAACGTGGTGTCGCGCGCGTACGCGCTGGCTGATCCCAATACCACCTTGCGGATCGAGGTGGCGGACGGGCTGATGGTCCACCTTCCGGTGGTGATGCCGGATGCGGACGCGACGGTGATCATCTTGGAGCTCGACGGACCGCCGCAGGCCGACGCCGCGCTGCGCCCCGGCGCGGAGGGCGACATCATCCTCCCGGCTGGTGAAGCGCAGGTCGTCGGGGACGGCGGTGCGTCGTACGAACCCTCCAGCGCCGCGATCACGCGCTGGACCGGCCCGCGCGACATCGTGCGCTGGGAGTTCGTCACCTCCCGGGCCGGGGAGTATCACCTTCAGGTGGAGTATTCGAGCAACGATGCCGGCGCGGGCGCGGGGTATCTGGTCTTCATCAACGCGCAGTCATGGACGGGCAAAGTCCTTTCCACCGGCGGCGCCGATCGCTTTACGCGCAACACCCTGGGCAAGGTGACGCTCCCGCCGGGCAGGCACCTGCTGGCGGTGCGGCCGGTGACGACCCCCAACGGCGCGGTGATGAATCTGAGGTCCGTGCGGTTGCAGGCCGCGCGGTGAGAAGTGGAGA
>JBGTFI010000092.1:0-12548 GCA_041747335.1 Phycisphaeraceae bacterium
AAGCATGAGGGGGGCAGCGTGAACAGCCGCTCCACCTCGCATATCGCCTGAAGGATGATCCCCAGCGGGCCGTACGCCCGCTCCCGCGCGCCCGGCCGGGCGGTAAGGCGGTCCGCCACCTCCCGCTGCACCATGACGATCGCCGCCGACATCGCCGGATGATCCATCGCCAGGTTCACCAGCAAGGGGGAAGCGATCTGGTAGGGCAGGTTGGCGATCAGCTTGAAGTGATCGACGCACGCGCCGCCCGCCGGGCGCATCCACGCCTCCAGCGTCGTCATCACGTCAGGGTTGATCACGTGCTTGCCCGTCAGAATGTCCGCCTGCATGAGGCGCACCGCATCGCCGTAACCTGCCAACCGCTCTTCCAGGATGGGGATCAGCTCCGCGTCCACCTCCACCGCCTGGACGCGCGCCCCGGCCTCGAGCAGCGCTTCGGTGAGCGTCCCCGTCCCCGGCCCGACCTCCAGGACGACATCACCCGGCGTGATGCCCGCGGCCTGGACGATGCGCCGGATTTGATTCTGGTCGTGCAGGAAGTTCTGCCCCAGCCGGTGCTTAGGCCGAAGCCCGCGCCCGGCCAGCAGTCCACGAATATCACCCAGCGATTGCGCCACGACGACAATTGTACGCCCGCCCCCACCTCCGTCCCTCCATCCCTTCCTTAGGGATGACTCATCTCTCCCTCCGCCGCCGGTTCGCCGTGCCGCAGCGTCAGCAGCGCGATCTCCGCCGGGCACTTGACCCGCATCGGGAACCAGCTTCCCAAACCGGTCGTCACGTGCAGGTAGTCGCTCCCGCGCCGGTACAGCCCGCCGGGATACTGGAACGCGAGGCTTCCCCAGCCGACAGACCCTTTCCGCCCGCGCTGGTTGGTGAGGTTGACCTGCCCGCCGTGCGTATGCCCCGAAAGCGTCAACCGCACCCCGCGCCGCCGGGCCGCGTCGTACGCATCGGGGTGGTGGGAGAGCAGAATCCGAAGCGGTCCATTGCCGGTGCGACCGCCGGGCGGGAGCGTCTGCCGCACCAGCCGCGCCAACTCCGTCTTCTTGTGCGCGTAGTCGATCCCCGCCAGTTCGATCATGCACCCCTCGCACTCGAGCTGCCTGCGCTCGTTGACCAGCAGGTTCAGCCCCGCCTCGCGCAGAGCGCCGATCAGCCTGGGCGCATGATCGAGGTAGTCATGATTCCCCAGCACCAGGTAGACCCCCAGGGGGGCGCTGAGCGCCCCGAGCGCCTCAATCAGGGGATCGAGCACCCGCTTGAGCTTGAGGTCCACAAGGTCGCCCGTCACCGCGGTCATGTCCCCGCCCAGGCTGTTGGCCTCCTCGATGATCCGCGGGAGCTGCGCCGGTGTCAGCAGCTTGCCCAGATGGAGGTCCGACAGGTGGGTGATCGCCAGCCCGTCGAGGGCCTCGGGCAGCGTCGGAAGCATGAGCTGCCGCTCCACGTGGTGGATTCGCTGAAGCGAGCGAGTATGGGAAAGCCTGCCCCCTGCAAGCCACTGCGGGGCGCTGGTGAACGCCGCGTGCCGCAGCCGCGCCTTGACGCGCTTGAGGCGTCCGGCGGCGGAATGGGGCCTGGAACCTGGTTGCGATGGATCGGAGCCGGACAACGCCTTGCGGCCTCCAGGGGGCTATAACTGAGTCTCACCGGACCCGGATTGTAGGGCCCCGCCGCCGGTCGGGTCGAGTACGCCGTGCGGAAGAAACCGGACGTGTACGTACGGCTGGAGTTGATCGCCGCCCCTCGGCGGCATAACCTGATAGACCGGAGTTGGGGGCGGACGTGTCCGGGGAGCGAATCCGACGGGGGTTCCGGGGGCCAACCGGCCGACAGGCCACCAAAGGATAAAGGACGTTTCAGACATGCATCGTGGAACCGCAGGGGCATTCACCGGGGGTTCAGGGTGGATTGTCGCCCTGGCTGGCTCACTGGTACTCGGACTGGGCACGCTCGCTCATGCTCAGGAGGCGCCCGCGCAGACCGTGCGCGTCGGCGCCGTGTCCCAGCAGACGCTCCAGGAGCGCTGGCCGGTCATCGGCCGATTACGCGAGGTCCGACGCTCCATCGTCGCCGCCGAGCAGTTCGGCCGCATCGTCGCCATCAATGTCGATCAGGGCGACGCCGTCGAGGGCGGTGTGACCGAACTGGCGCGGATCGACAACGTCTGGGCCAAACTGAATCTCGCCGCCGGGGAGGCCAACCTCGCCCAGGCAAAGGCCGGTGTCGCCGAGGCCCAGGCCAATCTCAACCAGGCCAACCGTGAACTGGCGTACCTCGAAGACCTCGGCGCACGCGGTTCGGCCAAGCCCAAGGAGGTGGACGACGCCCGCTCGGCCGCCGAAGCCGCCAAAGCCCGCCTTGACCGCGCCCATGCGGATGTCCTGGCCGCCGAGGCCTCCCTCGCCCGCGCCCAGGAGAACGTCTCACGCCTGAACGTCATCGCGCCGTTTGATGGGCTGGTTGTCGCCAAGCACACCGAGGTCGGTCAATGGGTTGATGCGGGAGACGCCGTCGTCGAGATCATCTCCCGCGGGCAGATCGACGCCGTCATCGACGTCCCCGAACGCCTCATCAACGACGTCGAACTCGGCGAACGGGTCGAGGTCCGCCTCACCGGACTGAACATCGAGGCCCAGGGCGTCGTCGAATCGATCACCCCCACCGGCGCCACCGCCGCGCGGACCTTCCCGGTCAAGGTGCGTCTCCAGGACGAGCGTGGCCTGCTCAAGGCCGGCATGAGCGTCACCGCCATGATCCCCGCGGGGCGCGAAACGCCCCTGCTCACCGTCCCGCGTGACGCCCTGCTGCGATCCCCCGCCGGGGACGTCATCTGGGCAGCCGTGGACAACCAGGCGGTCAAGGTTCCCGTCAAGGTGCTCTTCGGTGTCGCCGACCGGTACGCCGTCGAGGTCGCGCCGGCCTACTTCGGCCCGCCTGTCGTGGAGGGCACCCAGGTCGTCATCGAAGGCGGCGAACGCCTGGCGTTTCCCGGCCAGCCCTTGAACATACTTCCCCCCGATGAGGGCAGGATCGAAGCCGCCGACACTCAGGCCACGGTTCGCGGCGCCGGAACCTGATCCGCGGGTTTCCCTCGACACGCCTGATTCCCCCACCCGACGCTCACCCCCATGGACATCATCCGTTTCGCCATCTCCAACCCCGTCAAGGTCGCCGTCGGGGTGATCCTGCTGCTCATGTTCGGGCTGATCGCCTTCCGCGCGATCCCCATCCAGCTCGTTCCCAACGTCGATCAGCCGATCATCACCGTCGAGACCGTCTGGACCGGCCGAAGCCCCTCCGAAATCGAAAAGGACATCATCGAGGACCAGGAAGACCAGCTCAAAGGCGTCACCAACCTCCGCAAGATGACCGCCGTCGCCGCCCTCGGCCGCGCGACCATCACCCTCGAGTTCAACATCGGCACCGACATGACCCGGGCGCTGCAGGAAGTGAGCGACAAGCTGCGCCAGGTCTCCGACTACCCCGACGACGTGGACGAACCGACGATCACCCCCTCCGAGTCTTCCGTCGAAAGCCCCATCGCCTGGATCATCGCCGACAGCCAGAACCCCGACTTCGACATCCAGAGCCTCTTCGACTTCGCCGACAAGCGCATCAAGCCGCGCCTCGAGCGTGTTCCGGGCGTGAGCAAGGTGAACATCTACGGCGGGCGCGAACGCGAAGTCCACGTGCGCATCAACCCCGTCGAACTCGCCCAGCGAGGCATCACCTTCGCCGACCTCGCCAACGCCCTGCGCCAGGACAACATCAACGTTTCCGCCGGCGATCTCCACGACGGGCGCCTTGATGTCCGCGTCCGCGCCGTGGGGCAGTACGACGACCTCGAACAGATCCGCCAGACCATCGTCCTCTACGAGGCCGGCGGGCCCGTCCGTGTCGGCGACATCGGCGAGGTCGTCCAGACGCTGGAAAAACGTCGTTCCTTCGTGCGATCCAACGGAAAGCCGGCCCTGGCGATCAACGCCATCCGGGAAACCGGGTCGAACGTCATGGAAGTCATGGGGGGTCTTCGCAACGCCCTCCAGGAAGTGAATCTTAACGTCCTGCCCGGCTACCAGAACGACGCCCACAAGATCCGCCTCCGCCAGGTCTACGACGAAACCAACTACATCGACGACGCGATCGCCCTGGTTCTCAACAACCTCTGGCTTGGCGGTTCGCTCGCCGCGATCACACTCCTGGTGTTCCTTCGCACCATCCGCCCCACGCTCATCATCACGCTGGCGATCCCTCTCTCGGTCATCGGCACCTTCGTCGCCATGACCGCCTTCGGGCGCAACCTCAATGTCATCAGCCTCGCAGGGCTGGCGTTCGCCGTCGGGATGGTGATCGACAACTCCATCGTCGTCCTCGAGAACATCGACCGCCACCTGGGCATGAAGCAGTCCCCCGGGCACGCCGCCTACAACGGCGCGAAGGAGGTCTGGGGCGCGGTGCTCGCCTCCACGCTCACCACCCTGGTCGTCTTCATCCCCGTGCTCTTCATGCAGGAGGAAGCAGGGCAGCTCTTTCGCGACATCGCCCTGGCGATCTGCGCCTCGGTCACCCTCTCGCTGATCGTCTCCGTGACGGTCATCCCCTCCGCCGCCGCGCGGTGGCTTCGCCATCGCGACCGCGCCGAGACGCGCCTGGAGAAGGCCGGACACTCCCTGCTGGGCTTGGCACCGATCGCGGACAGTCTCACCAACCGCTACTCCAGGTTCATCCACACTCTTTCCGCGCCCGGCCGCCGGTTCGGCGCGGTGCGACTGGCGATCGTCGCCGCGTTCGTCCTGGCGTCTTTCGGCGGCGCGTACCTCCTCATGCCCCCCACCTCGTACCTCCCCAACGGAAACCAGAACCTCATCTTCGGAATCATGTTCAACCCCCCGGCCTACAGCATCGAACACAATGAATCCATCGGCAGGCGCGTCGAATCGCTCCTCCAGCCCTACTGGGAGGCCAAAACCGTCCAGGAGGCGACCAACATCCGCCCCGTCATCAATCCCGCCACGGGCGAACCCTTCGGCCGCGTCCCGCCCATCAACAACTTCTTCTTCGTCTCCTTCGGCGGGTCCATCTTCATGGGCGCTTCGAGCGCCGACACCCAGCTCATCCGTCCCCTTGCGCCCGTCATCACAGGTTCCATGATGACCATCCCCGGCGCCTTCGGCATCGCCCAGCAGGCGTCGATCTTCGGCCGCGGACTCGGCGGCGCGAACACCATCGACGTTGAAATCACCGGCACCGAGCTCAACACTCTCCGTTCCAGCGCCGAATCGCTTTACGGCGCCCTTGCTGGCGCTTTCGGTTATGACCGGATCAGGCCTGACCCCCTCAATTTCAACCTCGCCGGACCGGAGCTTCAGATCAAGATCGACCAGGTCAAAGCCAAGGATCTGGGCATTGACCAGGCACTCGCCGGGCTGGGCGTCCAGGCGCTCGTCGACGGCGCGATCATCGGCGACTACCAGCTCGAGGGCGAATCCATCGACCTGCGCATGGTCCGCCATCCGGACTTCCATCTCACCCCCGACACCCTGGGCATGGTGCCCGTGGCCGTGCGCGACGCATCCGGCAATGTCCAGACCGTCCCACTCTCCGCCATCGCCCAGATCATCCCCGCCGACGCTCCCCAGCAGATCAACCGCATCGAACAGCTCCGCGCCATCAAACTAAGCGTCACCCCGACCGAGGAAATCCCCCTCCAGGCCGCCGGCGACCAGATCGACGCCATTGTGGCGGACCTCCGCACCAAAGGCCAGATTCCCCCGGACATCGAAATCCAACTCGCCGGCACCGCCGACAAGCTCACCCAGGTCCGCACCGCGCTGCTGGGCGGGTGGAGCGGCTGGAACATCCAAAGCTTCGAATCGATCGCCCTGAGCCGCATGTTCATCGCCCTGCTGGTCGTTTACCTGCTCATGGCGGCGCTGTTTGAGAGTTTCCTCTACCCCTTCGTCATCATGTTCAGCGTGCCCCTGGCGGCCATCGGCGGGTTCATCGGGCTGGCGCTCGTGCGCCTGTTCGTCCCCACCCAGCAGCTTGACGTGCTGACCATGCTCGGATTCGTCATCCTCATCGGCGTCGTGGTCAATAACGCCATCCTCATCGTCCACCAGGCCCTCAACTTCATGCGCGGGCTGAGCGAAACCGGCGAAGACCTCAAGGAAAAGCTCCCCCCGCGCCAGGCGATCGCCGAATCCGTCCGTACCCGCATCCGGCCGATCTTCATGACCACCATGACCAGCGTCCTGGGCATGTCGCCGCTGGTCCTCATGCCCGGATCGGGCAGCGAGCTTTACCGCGGTCTGGGAAGCGTCGTTCTGGGCGGGCTGGTCGTCTCCACGATCTTCACCCTCCTGCTCGTTCCCCTGGTCTTCAGCCTCGTGCTCGATATCAAGGCCGCCATCGTCCGCGCCCTGGGCGGCGCGAGAATCGACGGCACCGCCATCACCGGCGCTCAGGCGTAAACCCCAACCCCGCTTTTTGCACGCCCGCCCGATATTCTGCCGATGTCTACCCTGCCAAAACGGGCCTTCTGGTGTAACATGACGGGCCCGCACGCATCGAAAGTGGAGAGACACGGACGTATACTTGCCACGGCAGGCGCGAAGGGATCGAAACGACTCGACCGATGGAGGTTCAGCCATGACCCCCGCCAACGATGAAGGATCGGTGTTCAGTGATGAAGGCTCCACCTCCGGGGGCACTTCCGGAGGCACTTCCGGGGGCGGGGGGGCCGCGTCGAGTGTACTCGACCGCAAACCCGCCCGCCGCACGTTCACCGTCGAACAGGCCAACCAGGCCCTGAAGTTCGTCTCCCGCGTCGTGGATGACATCGTCGCCTGCTACACGCAGCTCCGGAAGCTCCGCGTGGAGATCGAGGGCGCCGGCGCCGCCTCCCAGCGCCGCATCGATGCCGAGCACGCCTACGAGGAATCCATGGGCCGCCTCAGCGGCTTCGTCGACGAACTCCACCTGGCGGGCGTCGAGCTCAAGGATTTTGAGCGCGGCCTGATCGACTTCCCCGCCCTCCACGAAGGACGGGAAGTCTACCTCTGCTGGCAGCGCGGCGAACCGAAGATCCTCGCCTGGCACGAACTCGAAGGCGGCTTCACCGGCCGGCGGGATATCAAGGAACTACAGACTGCGTAGCCACGGCAGACAGTATCCCCATCGGCTCCGCAGTCGGAAGCAGATTCTCCGCACCCCCCGTTCCCCCGCTTTGAACTCGTGTCTTTCCCCTCTTCGTCGCTACGTCGCTGTGTCGCTTCGTCGCTCTTCCCCCACAAACTCCCCGACCAGCTCGATCTGCACCTGTCGGATGCGGAACCCCAGCTCCCGCTCGACCAGCCGCAGCGCCTTGCGCGGCAGGCGGTCCATCACCATCCGGCTCAGCTCATCCGGCGCATCCTTCACATCCCCGTTGGTCTGGCAGCGCAGGTGCAGGTGGTTGTCGCAGTCCGCATCGTATCGCGTCGCGCCGTGCCCCGTGGCGATCTTCTGCGCCAGCCCCACCCGGCAGAATGCCTCAAGCGTGTTGTAGACCGTCGCAAGACTCAGCCCGGCCTCGTTCGCGCACACCTGGCGGTGAAGCTCATCGGCCGTGGGATGCCGTTTCGTCGCCGCCAGCGCCCGGTAGATCGCCAGCCGCTGCTTCGTGAGCCGAAGCCCGCGGTCGCTGAAACATCGCTGAATGGCGATCCGATCTTCGTTCATCAAGGCGCACTCACGAGACCTGAGTCACCCGCCGGGCGACCATGAGCAATTGTAGGAGTCGCCCCCCCGAATGTCACCTTCCCGGAAAAACATGGGGATAAATCAATCTTCTGACGATTCCCCACCCCGCCTTCCCCTCGACTTCGGACTTTGGACTTTGGCCCCCTTACCCCGCCACCAGCGCCACAATCGCTCCCGCCCACTGGGGCACCACCCCGAATACCCGGCCGCCCAGAAAGAACACCAGGATGAACCCGAAGAAGAAGTACTGCTGGTTGTTCGGATCTGAGATGAACCGCGCGTATCCGTAATGAAAGTTCGCCAGAATGTGCGATCCGTCCAGCGGCGGAACGGGAAAGAGATTGAACAGACACAGCAACAGATTCGCCGACCCGAAGATCATCAGAAAATCGGCGGCGTTCCTCTGAAGGTCGTTGTCCGGGTCCAATGTGCCCAACCGCAGCCATAATCCCAACGCCACCAGCGCCCCAAGCGACAATATCAGGTTCATCCCCGGTCCCGCGGCCGCGACCTTCGCCTCCGCGTACCGCCCGCGCAGGCGGGAGTGGTCGATGGGCATCATCCCCCACGCGATTCCGAAAAACAGCAGCACCAGGATCGAAAACCCCCCCATATGCACCAGCGGGTTGCCCGTCATCCGCCCCAGATGGCGCGGCGTGTCGTCCCCCAGCCGGATCGCCATCCACCCATGCGCCAACTCGTGCAGCACGATGCTCACCACAACCGTGAACACCCACATCACGTAGTACCGGGGATCGCGAGCTGCCAGTTCGACGAAGAACATCGCCCGTATGGTATCCTGATCGCCTGGATCCGGCACCTTCGGCAAGGAGGCAAGTGATGATGAGTCAGAGCGGCATCAGGCAAGCGATGGGGTGGCATGGTCAAGCGCAGTCTTCGGAGCTTGACCATGTACGGATCGTTGACGAAAAAGCAGGGGGCGTGGCTGTGGATCAACATGGTCAAGCAAGAAGCTTGACCATGCCACCCGGGGCGTGGCCCATGCTCGCTCTCATCCTCACGCTGCTTCTCCTCGCCCCCGGCTGCAAGCGTCAGACCGTCGAGGCCCTGCCTGACTATGCCCGGCCGCTGCCCCCCGGCGCGCCGGCCCTGCGAAAACTCTCCCCCGAAGAGTGGCCGGACCTCTCCAAGGCCCGCTTCGATGCCGCATTCCGCGAAGCCCTGGTCCGCAGCATCCAGTGGTTTGAGAAGCCCTCGACCGTCCGAGCTTTCCCCGTTGAGAACATCACCCATCCCCACGCCAAAGCCAGCGTGAACGCCTTCGCCCGCGTCCTCGACCAATCCAGCGGCGTGCCCACCGAGGTCGAGCGCCGCCTGCGGGACGCCTTCGACTGCTACACCAGCGTCGGTTGGAACGGCCAGGGTGTGGTTTTCTTCACCGGGTACTACTCCCCCACGTTCCGCGCCTCGCCCACGCGCACCGCCGAGTTCCAGTACCCGCTCTATCGCAAACCGCCCGACCTCGTCACCGATGAGGCGACCGGCGAAGTGCGCGGCCGCCAGGTTGCCGGACAGCTCGTGGATTACCCCACCCGCGCCCAGATCGACGCCTACGCCGACCGTCTGGGACTCGTCGGCAGGGAGGTCGCCTGGCTGCCGAGCAAACTCGATGCCTACATCATCCACGTCAACGGGTCGGCCCGCCTTCAAATGACCACCGGGCGGGACATGTACGTCGGCTTCGCCGGGACCAACGGCCGGGAATACACCTCCATCGGGCAGCTTCTCGTCAAGGCCGGGAAGATCGAGAAACACAAGCTCAGCCTCCCGGCGATCATCGAGTACTTCAAGTCTCACCCCGACGAGCTGGACCTCTACCTCAATCAGAACGATCGCTACGTTTTTTTCCAGGAGTACGATGCCGCCTCCTGGCCCGCCGGTTCGCTGGGCGTGAAGGTCACACCCATGCGCACTGTCGCTACCGATAAGGAGATCTTCCCGCGCGGGGGCGTGGTGTTCGTCACCACCGACATCCCCGCCGGCGCCGACCGCACACGATCCTTCGCGCAGTTCATGATGGACCAGGACACCGGCGGGGCGATCCGCTCGCCCGGCCGGGGCGATATCTACATGGGCGCCGGTGAAGAGGCCGCGGCCCTCGCCGGACGCCAGGCGGCCGAGGGCAGGCTCTACTATTTCTTCCTCAAGCCCGAGCGCCTGGGCGAGCAGTTTTCGGCGAGGTGAGGCATCGTAGTGGGGCGGGCGTCTCGCCCGCCTTCAGGCCGAAGGCCTGCCAACGACAGAGCCTCGCGGCGGCAGTCTGTGACGAACAACTTGCGGCTTTGCCGCAAAGGCGGGCGGGACGCCCGCCCCGCCTTCCCACGCCCTCCCTCCGATTTGCTGCATAAGATAGAGGGACACCGGGAGTACGCCCCATGCCGCTCATCCACACCCATCGTGCGATTCGCAAGGCCCGTCGGCGTCTCGCCGTCAGCCGGTTTCTCCACATCCTCGGCTGGGCTTGGCTGGTTTCCGCCATGCTCGTGGCGCTCGCCGTCGTAATCGCCCGATCGACCGGCTTGCCCCTCGAACCCTGGTGGGCCGGCCTTCCGTTCGCCGCGGGCGTTATCGTCGCCTTGGTGGGGGCCTTCATCCCCAGACCGGGCGCCAACCACGTCGCGATCGAGATTGACCAGCGCCTGGGCCTCAAGGACCGCCTGGCCACCGCGCTCTTCGCCCAGAGTCGCGCCGAGAACGACCCCTTCGCCCGTCAGGTCGTGGACCAGGCGGAATCCGGTGTCGCCGGGTTGTCCCTGGCCAGAGCGTTTCCCATCCGACTGACGCCCATCTGGGCCTGGCTGCCGGGTGCTGCTGCCGTCGCTGCCTTGCTCTGGGCGTTCGTCCCGCCGATGGACCTGCTGGGCGTTCAGCAGGCTCGCGCCAAGACTGCACAGGAACGTGAAGTCGCGGCCGAGCATCAGGCGGAGATCCGCCGCGTGGTCGAAGAGCTTCGCACGGCCCCGGCGCTCGACCCGGCCACCGCGCAGGATCTCGAACACCTGGCCGAGTTCGCATCCCTCACCGAGCGCGACCTTTCAAACCCGCAGTGGCGACAGGATGCCGCCGCCGAGCTTTCCGATGCCGAGCGTCGTCTCGCCGAACGCGCCAAGGAGCAGCAGAAAGAGCTGGCAAAGATCGAGAGCGCGCTCAGCCGCGTGGATCCCGAAACCTCCGGGCCGGCCGACCAGTTCGCCGACGCTTTGCGCCGCGGCGACTTCGCCCAGGCCCAGCAGGCCATGCGCGAGCTGGCGGCAGAGATCGAGAAGCTCTCCCCCGAAGAGCGCGAGGCCCTCCACGAGCAGGCCCAGCGCATCGCCGACCAACTGCTCGAAATGGGCGACCAACCCACTTCCCCGACCGATCCACCGGAGCAGCAAGGCCCTTCGATGCTTCCGCAGGACGATCAGGCGTCCGAACCGGCTCAGCCGCCATCGGAGTCGACCGAGTCCTCTTCCCAGGACCAAACCCAGGCAGAGCCGGACTCAACGCCACAGCCCGAAGCCGGTGAATCTGAAAACGGTGAGCGACAACCATCATCGCAATCGCAGCCTCAAACTGAACCTGGCAAGGGCAAACCCCGGCAAAGCCCAAGCCAGACGCCGATCAAGGACCTCGGCGAGGCGATGCGCCGCATGGCCCAGAACCTCCAGCCGAAGCAGCAAGGCGATGCCCCCCCGCAACAGCAACCACAGCAGCGCTCCGCCGAGCAGGCCGCCGGCGAGAGCTGCGATGCGATCGGCCAGATGCAGGAGATGCGTGAGCAGACCGAGCAGACCCGCCAGTCGCAGGGCGCGCTTCGCCGGCTCATGGATCGCCTGACCCAGCCGGGCGGCGAGCAGCAGGGGACGCAGCGGCGAAGTTCACCCTCCCAGCAGATGGCAGGCGGTCAGGGCGGGCGCGAACCGGGCATGACCAGCGCGCCCCGTCCACCGGGCGATCCGGCCTCCGCCGACTCCGACTCCTACCCCGTCGCGAACCTCTCCGACCGGCAGGGACGGATCATCGGTTCGTGGAACACCGACGGCCCCGTCGAACCGGGCGAGTCGCGCCAGACCTTCAGCGAAGCGGTCACCGAAGCGCGCGACCGCGCGGAACAGGCCGTCAACGAGGACCGCGTCCCCCGACGATACCATCGGTCAGTCCGCTACTACTTCCAGCAGATCCCGGAGAAGGCGCCGGAGTGAAGGAGGATTGCAGATTGAAGATTGATGATGTCAGATTGCAAAGTTTTCCAATCTGAACTCTTCAATCTTCAATCACTCCCCCTCCGGTTGATGACGATTGAGTTTCCGCCTGGACCATCCCGCCCACCTCTGGCTGCTGCTGCTGGCGGCGCCGATTGTCTGGCTGGGGGTGCGCAGCCTCGCGGACATGGACGCCCTGCGGCGCTATCCTGCGATCGCGCTGCGCCTGCTGCTCCTGCTCATCCTCGTTCTCATGCTCGCGGGGCTTCAGGGTGTGCGCCGGCATGACGACCTGGCGGTCGTCGCCGTCGTCGATCAGTCCGAATCGGTCATACGCTTCGCGCCGAGATTGCTTCCCGCGCAGAGTACACCCTCCGATGCCGGCGACACCCTCCACGACGACATCCGCGCCTGGATTACCGCTGCGGGCATCGACCGCCGGCCCGATGACCGCCTTGGCGTGGTGACCTTCGATGGCAGAGCCAGCTACCAGGCCCTTCCCGGACGCGGCAGGGAGCTTGACGGCGGCGCGATCAGTCAGCCGGTCGAAGGCACCGACGCCGCCGGCGCGATCCGCCTGGCGCTCGCGGGCTT
>JBGTFI010000093.1:0-3945 GCA_041747335.1 Phycisphaeraceae bacterium
ACCTCATCAACCGCATTCTCGCGGCCGGGCACTTGCCGCCGGTGACGAAACATGTTTCGCCGGGCGTGGCCGCGGCGGTGGGGGGGCTGCTCGAGGCGGCCTATCGACTGCTGCGCATCGAGCGCGAGCCGGTGATGACGCGCTTCGTCGCCAGGCAGCTCACGTGCGCGCACTGGTACGACCTCACCGCCGCGCGCCGGGATTTGGGCTACGAACCGCTTGTGTCGATCGACGAAGGGATGCGCCGTCTGGAGCGGTGGTTGGCGGAGGCGTCACCATGATGCCGGAGAATGCGTGGTTCCCGACGCCCGCGGACCTTTCGCTCGATCCCGGTCGGATCGAGGTCTGGCGTTTTTCGGTGGATGAGTCGGACCACGTGGTGCAAGGGTGTTATCAGATCCTTAGCGATGAGGAACGCCGCCGCGCCGATCGGTTCCGCATCCCCGCCAAGCGGGCGGAGTTCATTCTGGGCAGGGCGGTGATGCGGCGGGCGCTGGGTGTATTGCTGCACATCGCGCCGAGTGATTTGCCGATCGAATACAACCCCCACGGCAAGCCGATGCTCGCAGCGGCTGGCAGCTTGCAGACGGTGGCGTTCAACCTCTCCCACGCCGGGCGCTGGGGTCTGTTCGCCCTCACGCCCGATCGCCGGCTGGGGATCGACATTCAGGACATCGATCCGCGCACAAACTGCGAACAACTCGCCGGGCGGTTCTTTTCGCGCCTGGAATCCGAGACGCTCCTGTCGTTGCCCGCATCAGAACGACGCGCCGCATTCTTCCGCTGCTGGACGCGGAAGGAAGCGTTTCTCAAGGCGATCGGCCGGGGGATCGCGCTGGGGCTGGACACGTTCGATGTGTCGCTTGCGCCCGAGGAGGCGCCGCGGCTGATCGAGGCCCGCTTCGATCGGCGCGAAACAACGTCGCGATGGAGGTTCTGCGATCTGAACGTCGACGAACATTACGCCGCCGCGCTCGCGGCCGACAGGCCCCCGTTTTCCATCCGCCACTTCGATTGGCGCTGGCCGGAGTGAGCTGACCGCGATGAAACGGCCTGCTCTCATCCTCGCCGCAATCTACCTGATCGTCGCTGTGGCCGCGTTGATCGCGTGGCAGGGCGGCCTCCGGGCGATTCCCACTCTCGCGGTGGGCTACGCCGCGCTGGTGGTCGCGCTCAGTCCCGTGAGCTTCTGCGCCTACGCACTGGACAAGCGCGCCGCGAACCGGGGGCGATGGCGCACGGCGGAGAGAACGCTTCACCTTCTCGACCTTCTCGGCGGCTGGCCGGGCGGCGTGATCGCCCAGCAGACCCTCCGCCACAAGTCCCACAAGCGATCCTTCCGCATGATCCTCGGCCTGACGATCGCGCTGCACATCGTCCTGGTGATCGCGCTGATCTGGTTCCGCGGTGCGCCGTCCCCTTAGCCCGCGTTATCATGTGTCCCGACATCCGCCCGATGCCGCAAGGAAGACGACCATGCAGTACACCCACCTCGGACGTACGGGCCTCAAGGTCTCGCGGCTGTGCCTGGGCACAATGAACTTCGGCCCGCACACGTCGATCGAGGATTCCTTCGCCATCATGGACATGGCCCTGGAACTGGGGATCAACTTCTTCGACACCGCCAACGTCTACGGCTGGGGCGTGCGCCGCGGGTTCACCGAGGAAGTTCTCGGAAGGTGGTTGCGGCAAGGCGCCGGGCGGCGCGAGAAGATCGTCCTTGCCACCAAGGTCTACGGCGGGATGGACGACCGGCACGACTGGCCGAACACCTCCAAGCTCTCGGCGCTGCACATCCGTCAGGCGTGCGAGGACAGTCTTGCCCGCATGGGGACCGACCACATCGATCTCTACCAGATGCACCACGTCGATCGCGCGACACCCTGGGAGGAGATCTGGCAGGCAATGGAGACACTCGTCGCGCAGGGCAAGGTGCTGTATGTCGGATCGAGCAACTTCGCGGGGTGGGACATCGCCACCGCCTGCCAGACCGCGGCGCGGCGAAACTTCCTGGGGCTGGTCAGCGAACAGAGCGTCTACAACCTCGCCAAGCGCGAAGTGGAGCTGGAGGTGCTCCCTGCCTGCGCGCACTACGGACTGGGTGTGATCCCCTGGAGTCCGCTGTGGGGCGGCATGCTCGCTGGTGCGCTGGGGAAGCAGGCTGAGGGAAGGCGCACGGGCAAGAACACGCTCGAACGCATCGAGAAGCACCGCGCACAGCTTGAACGTTACGAACCGCTCTGTCGGGAGCTTGCTCAATCGCCCGCCGACGTGGCGATCGCATGGCTTCTGGCGAACCCCGTCGTCACCGCGCCGATCATCGGCCCGCGCACGATGGAGCAGCTCACCGGCGCCATGCGCGGGCTGGAGCTGAAGCTCGACGATGACACGATGAAGAAACTCGACGACATCTGGCCCGGCCCGGGGGGCAGCGCCCCGGAGGCGTACGCGTGGTGAGGCCCGGCGATCTGACAAAGGACAAGGAAACTCCCGTGCGCCCTGAGATCTTCGTGCTCGCCGGCCCGAACGGCGCGGGGAAGACGACCATCGCTTCCGTTCTCCTGCCCGAAGCGATCCATCTGGACCGCTTCGTGAACGCTGACTTATTGCAAGAGGGATATCCCCCTTCGCGCCTGAACGGAGCGCGTTAGAGGCCGGTCGGCTGATGCTGTCCCGCATACGGGATTTGAGGGACGCTCACCTGAGTTTCGCATTCGAGACTACTCTCGCCACTCGATCTTACGTATCGTTCCTAAGACATGCCAAGGCCGATGGGTACATAATTCACCTGAGCTATATCTGGTTGTCGAGCGCCTTGCTCGCTCGCAACCGTGTGGCGTTGCGCGTGCGGCGCGGGGGGCACCATGTGCCGGATAAGGTCGTGGAACGTCGATACCACCGAGGAATTCGAAACCTCTTTCGCCTGTACATGCCGCTGGCGGATTCCTGGGTAATCTTTGATAATTCCGGCGAGCAATTGATTACCGTGGCAAATGCGGAAGCCGACCGTGATCCTGCCGTGCTCGAAGCCCGGATCTTGGCTAAGATCAAGTGTGAGGCCAACCATGAACCAGACTGATATCGATCCAGAGTTTCTTCGCCGGCGCGTGCAAACCATCATTGCCGCCGCGAAGGAAGCCATCCGCCGCGAGGTCGAAACCCTGCGCCGCGAGGGCTTGCCCGTGTATGTGGCCTCCAACGGGCGGGTGATCGACGTGTCGAAGCAACCGGAGGCGGACGCGGCCCAGTAGACCGGCCGCGAAGGCAGTCTCAGAACACTGTTCTGAAATTCTCCAGTAGGTCAGGCCTCGGCCTGACAGTGGGCCAGCCGGCGCACGTTCGTGTCAGGCCAAGGCCTGACCTACGCGAGCTTTCCCACCGCCCTCCCCGCCACGAAACCCGTCGACCACGCCCACTGAAAGTTGAACCCGCCGATTCTCCCGTCCACGTCCAGAATCTCCCCCACAAGATAAAGCCCCGGCGAACATCGGGATTCCATCGTCGCGGAATCCACCTCCCCCAGCGGCACCCCGCCCGCCGTGACTTCGGCGTAGTTCCAGCCCCGGTCCCGCAGCACCGGCAGTTCCAGATCCGTCAGCGCATGCACCAGCCGCCGCCGGTCTTCCTTTCTCACCTGCCCGATCATCGTCGCAGCCTTGATCCCCGCATACCCGGCCACCGCCTCGGCCAGCCGCGCGGGAACCTTCTCCCCCAGCACCCGCGCCACGCTCTGCTTCGGCTGCATCGAAGCGCGATCTACAAACCACCCCTCCACACCCGCGAACTCCATCTCCGGCAGCAGCGCGCATCGAATCGCGGCCGGCTGCCCAAGCTCCCGCGCCATCGTCCAGTGTCTGCTCGCATCCATCGCCACCGGCCCGCTCACGCCGAAGTGCGTCCACAGCAGGCTCCCCGTCCGCCGGTCGATGCGCTTGCCGCTTACAA
>JBGTFI010000094.1:0-2418 GCA_041747335.1 Phycisphaeraceae bacterium
GCCGCATCCACCTTTCATCCTCCGTCCGCTCTTTTTCCATCCGTTCATTGCCCATACAATGACTCTACCACACGCCCATCCCGCATAAGGACTTTCCCATGCGCCACTCCCTCTCGCCGCACCCCACCCGCCGCTCCGTCCTCACCCGCGGCGCCGCCCTCACCGCAGGCGCGATCTTCGCCCCCACCATCCTCCCCTCGCGCGTGCTGGGCCAGGGCGGACACGTCGCGCCCAATTCCAAAGTCCGCATGGGCTGCATCGGCGTCGGCGGCATGGGCATGGGAAACCTCCATGCCCTCAAGGCCGATCCCCGCGTCCAGATGGTCGCCGTCTGCGATGTCGAAGCCGCCCACCGCGAGAACGCCCGAAGCGTCTGCGGCCTATCCGCCTCCGACGCCTGCATCGACTTCCGCGATGTCCTGGCCCGCGAAGATGTCGATGCCGTCATGATCGCCACCCCCGACCACTGGCACGCCGTCATCGCCTCTGCCGCCGCACGCGCCGGCAAGGACATCTACTGCGAAAAACCCCTCTCACTCACCTACGAAGAGGGAAGCGCCGTCCGCGACCTCATCAACCGCTACGCCCGCGTCTTCCAGCTCGGAACCTGGCGACGCTCCCGGCCGGCCTGCCGCTTCGCCTGCGAACTCGTCCGCTCGGGCTACATCGGCGAGCTTCAGCGCGTCATGGTCGGCGTGCCCGAAGGTTTTAACGTCCTCAACGGGCCGTATGCCGACAACCCCCAGCCCCCCCCGCAAGGCCTTGATTACGACATGTGGCTCGGCCCCGCGCCGTGGGCGCCCTACTCGCCCGGCCGCGTCCACTTCAACTTCCGATGGATCATGGATTACTCGGCCGGTTACATCACCGACTGGGGCGCCCACTACATGGACATCGCCCACTGGGGCATCGGCGCCGATGGCGACGGCCCAACCCGAATCCGCGGCCAGGCCCATTTCCCCACCACCGGCATCTACGACGCCCCCGACCGCTTCCGCATCGAATACACCTACCCCCCCGGAATTTCCGGGGCGCAGGCCATCATGTTCTCCACCACCGACAAAACCCAGTGGGGCATGCGCTTCGAGGGCACGAAAGGCTGGATCAAGGCCGAGAATTACACGATCGAGTGCGAACCCGAAAGCCTGAAAAACATCATCCTCCGCGAGGGGGATGTCTCGCTCTACCGCAGCAGCGACCACCACAAAAACTTCATCGACTGCGTCTACTCCCGCCAGCGCACGGCCGCCGACATCGACATCGCCCACGGCTCCACCGCCGCCTGCCACCTCGGCGCCATCGCCGTCCAACTCGGCCAAGACCTCAACTGGAACCCCCGCACAGTACGGTTCGAGAACAACGAAGCGGCCAACCGAATGCTCTCACGGGCGAACCGCGGCGGGTGGAGGGTCTAAAAGTAGGGTGGGTTGAGTCCGCGAAACCCACCATTCCCGCGCCCGGCAGCGCGGGGGCGAAAGTTTTTCTTCATTCTGCGAAAAATGGTCTTGACACTTCCGGGGGGGGGGGGGGGTAGGATACAATGGTGTGGATGATCCGGCAGGGCTTCTTGGGATTTCGGAGGTGCATGGTGAGACGGTGGTGGCTGGCGGGATTGATGGTGGCGGCGGGCATCACGCCCGGGGCTAAGGGGGCGATTCTGTACGATTCCGCTGCGCCGGTGAACGAGGCAGTCATGTCGACGCCGCCGGAAGGGATCGTCAACTGGAACGCGGTGGTGGTGGAGGTCGAAACGCCGGAAGGGATCGCGCGCTACGAGCACGCGATGGGGACGGACAAGTTCGTTTATGGGCTGGATGAGAGCGTCAAGGTGTTTCACCGCATCACGAATATCGGGGATGTGGATGTGGTGTTCCCTCCGAATTCGAATCCGAGGTTCAACCTGCAAGTGCGTCGTGATGACGAGTTGGTTTGGTTCTGGAGTGCGGACAAGCCACTTCGTCCGGAATCCCGCACGAGTGTCGTCGTGCCTCCAGATAGTATATACAGCATTTCTTACGGCACAGATAGCAACGCGACGGTCGAGCGGGAGGCATGGTCGCTCCTCGATCTGGACGGAGAGTTGGTTTCACCGGGGGTGTTCGATGTCATCGCAGTGGCGGTGGTCGAGTCGACGCCGAGTGTATCGGTTGGCATTCGGATCGTGCCCGAGCCGGCCTCAGCCTTGCTGCTGCTCACACTCGGTGGCGGTCTGTTCGTTCGAAGGCGATGTTTGTAAACGAATTGGCTCCTTCTCTCGGAGTGAGGTAGCGAAACCCACCTTGGCCGCCACCGGCCCCCAGAAGCACGCGGCCGCGCGGGGGCGAGATTTTTTCTCGATTTTGCCCCAAAATAGCCCTTGACACTTCCGGGGGGGGGGGGGGGGTAGGATACAATGGTGTGGTTGATCCGGCAGGGGGT
>JBGTFI010000095.1:0-3194 GCA_041747335.1 Phycisphaeraceae bacterium
GCCCGCAGTGGCAGATCGAGGCCGTCTCGTCCGATTCGGTCGCCTTGGACGCCCCGCGCGGGCTGTGGATACGCCGGGCGCTGTTCTGGGGGTTCCTGGCGTCCTCGCTGGTCGCCATGCTCTCGGCGTTGGTGATGATGACGCCCCTTGCCGGAACTCACGGCCAGGAACAGCTTTACGAAATACACCGCTACGGTGGATTGACCGCCCTGGGCTTTGCTATAATGCACTTGATCGGGCCGCGTTAGGCCTGCTCCCCGCAGGCGACTTCGCGGCACGGGGGGGCGACCCCGCCGGGTGGGAATGACGTACCTGCCTGATGGGTTGTTTCTAACACACCAAGGAAACTTAGGAGCGATCATATGTCTTTCATCCCGCACTGGAAACACACCTGCCTGGGCCTGGCCGCGGCCGGGCTGATCACCGCAAGCCTCACGGCCGGGAATGTCCCCGAGGGGATGGAGAAGCTCGAGATCGAGTTCCCCAAGCCGGTTTTCAAGGGCACCCCCAAGAACCCCCCGAAGGACACCACCGCCGTCATCTCCACCGATCCGCGGCCGGACTTTTACGCGCCCGCGGGCGTCAAGAAGATCTCCCTCAACAAACCCGTCACCTCCAGCGATGATGAACCGATCATCGGGGACGTGAACATCATCACCGACGGCGACAAGGAAGCAATCGACGGCAGCTACGTCGAGCTTGGCCCCGGGCTGCACTGGGTGCAGATCGACCTTGAAAAGGAGCACGAGCTCTGGGCCGTGGTGGTCTGGCATTACCACGCCGACCCGCGCATCTACCGCGATGTGGTGGTTCAGGTCTCGAACGATCCGGATTTCATCGACGCCAAGACCATCTTCAACAACGATCAGGACAACTCCGCCGGGCTGGGCGTGGGCAAGGACATCGAATACTTCGAGGGCAACGAGGGGCACCTGGTGGCCGCGAACGGCGTCAAGGCCCGCTACGTCCGTCTCTACAGCCAGGGCAGCACCGCCGACGACCAGAACCACTACATCGAAGTCGACGTCTACGGCAAGTAACCCAAGCGAGAAACCCACACCACCAACCAAAGCGAGCCGCGACCGTCAGGGAGCGGAAAAACTCACCTATGACGATTCGCAAGCGGCGGTCCCAACGGGCCGCCGTTTGTTTTTGACTCACGGGAGTAGCCCCTACGCCGCACCGCTCGAATCCAGAGACGGGTCGGCCGCGTGCTTGTCCAGCCACTTGAGCAGCTCGCGCCGCTCGGCCGGCGTGCAGTATCGCCAGAGAGACTTGATCTGCTCATCGGGCGCGAGAATCTTGATCAGCCGCGCCGCGATCGCCGCCTCCCGCGCCGAAGGGTACTCCCCGCGCTCATACGCTCGGGCCACCTCCGGGGCGTAATACCTGAGCCTGCGCATCCAGTACGCATCGGCCCGCTCGCGCGGGCTTAGAGCGCTTCCGGGAAGCATCTCCTGCTCCAGCCGCGCCTCCATCCCCCCGCCCATGCCCACATCCCCATCGCGGATCCGCGCAAGGTCCGCCTGTTCACGCACTTCACTGAGCGTGGCGTGCTTCAGGGCCGGGCTGTCGCGCTCGACGAACTGGTACAGCCCCTCAAGCTCCTCCCAGGTCAGAACCTGCGGGCTGACAAGCTCGGAAAACCACGTCTCGAACGAGACGAAGGCCTTATTATCCTTTCCCTCGAGCCGAAAGAGCTTCTGATCGCGCACCTGAGCGCTGATCTCATAGATCATGGTCCAGGCATGCTCAGCCTGCTTCACCATGGCCGACACGGCGCAGTCGGCGAACCCGCGCTTGGCGCGCGTGGTCGTCTGCGACCGGAACGCCGCCACGATACGCGGCAGTCGGCCGTCCACGTAACGCATCGCGTCGCGCCGCCCGTCCGCTTCCTCAGGCATGGAGAGGTTCAGCGCCATCCGCAGGACTCCGGGGCTCCGGGGCGGTTCGTTCCGCCACGCATTCATCTGAAACACCCGTCCCCGGTTCGGACAACGCCCGCCCCGCGCCTGCAAGGCCCCCGCCGGGCAAGACCGATCCGGATCGACATGTCCGACACCCGGTACACCGCTGCGACATTCCCTCCGCGCCATCCCGGAAGCGGCCAACGACATCATACCCATCTCTTTCGTCCATGAGTACGGGCCGGTTGACCGCAAAGTTCATACCCGATGCCTCCACCCACGATCCACCCGTGGCATCATCACCAAAAAGTAAGGGTATTGTAAGGCATCCGAGGCGCGATGTCCAAGTTCGCTGACCGCTGAGGCGGCCCAACCCCTTGGCCCCATCCACCCGACCCCACACCCCGCTTATTGGCCCGCAACGCAGGCGTCCAGATACTCAAGCGAACGGTTGATCGCCGCCGTCACCTCCCCCGCCGTCGGCAGAATCGCCCCGCCGCGCGGGAACGGGTGCATGAACACCGATGTCCAACCCCGATAGTCGATCGTCCGCAGCGCTGCCACGATCGGCCGAAAGTCCAGCGACCCGTAACCCGGCAATTGTTTCATCTCCATAACCTTGGGCATCTTGCGCGTGGACCCCAGCCCATGCTCCCAACCATAGAAGTGGACCAGCCTCGGGCCAAGGTCGCGTACGATCCGGGCGATCCCCTCCGCATCCTGATCCAGGTGATAGGGCGCCAGCGCGATCCCCACCGGATGACCCTCGGTCATCTCCATGAACCAGCGCAGCGAATCGGGCGAGTTCACCAGCGCCGCGCTGTGATTCTCCACCCCGATGGTCATCCCCAGTGCCTCAGCCGCCCCCATCAGCGGCGCCAAACGCTCCGTGAACGCGCGAAGTTCGCCCTTGAGCTCCTCGCCGCGAAGGTCGCGCGGCCCACCGCTGTGCGCGATCACCATCGACGCCCCAAATCCCTTCGCCACGCGCATCCAGGGCCCGCTCTCAAGAAGCCCCGGATTGAAGCACGTGTAAATCCCCACCTTCGCGCCGGCCCGTTCGAGCACGCGCCGAAAGGCCTCGTGCCCCAGCGCCTCGATCTGCTCACGATGGTCCGCATGAGGCTGCGGCCAGATGTCGATCGCCTCGCACCCCGCCGACTCGATCTCCCCCACCACCTCCTCGATGGGCAGTCGTCCGTACAGGCTTGACGCAAGGATGTAACGAAGCCTGAACGCCTCCGGCTCTGCGACGACACGACCAGGCACGGCGAGCGACGCCCCGGC
>JBGTFI010000096.1:0-7457 GCA_041747335.1 Phycisphaeraceae bacterium
CGCCCGCCGGCCGGTCTGCTCGGCGGCGATCAGCGTCGAGCCGCTGCCGCCGAAGAGGTCGAGCACGTGCTCGCCGGGCTTCGAGGAGTACTGCATCGCCCGGGCCGCGAGCTCGACGGGCTTGTCGGTCAGATGCACCATGCTCTGCGGGTTGACCTTCTTGAGGTGCCAAAGGTCGGTGGCGTTGTTGGGGCCGTAGAACTGGTGCCCGGCGCCTTCCTTCCAGCCATAGAAGCAGATCTCGAACGCGCCCATGAAATCCTTGCGGGTCAGAACCGGGTGCTCCTTGTCCCACACGATGCCCTGGCTGAAGTAGAGGCCCGACTTCCTGAGCGGCCCGGGGTAGTTGCCCAGGTTGGCGTAGCCGCCCCAGATATAAAACGATCCGCCGGGCCTCAAGACTCGAGAGGCGTTCCCGAACCACGCCAGGAGCATCTCGTCAAATGCCTCGCCGGTCACGAAGTCGTTCTCGAGCGGCCGGTCCTTGGCCCGCAGCTTGGTGTGCGTGGCGTGCTTCTCGCCCTGGCGGGCGACGTCGAACGCCTGGTGGTGCGTGCGCTTCCCCCCCCCGGAACTTCGAGCCTTGCCCGAGGCCTTGAAGGAGCTGTTGCCCGCCGCGATGGCGTTGTTGGAGCGCGGCTCGACCTTCACGTTGTAGGGCGGATCGGTGCTGACCAGGTGGATCGGCTCGCCGTCGAGCAGCCGATTGACATCCTGCGCCTTCGCGCTGTCACCGCACAGCAGGCGGTGCCCCTTCCCCGGCCGGGGGTCGCCGAAGATGATCAGGTCGCCGGGCCTGGTCACCGCCTCGTCCGGCGGATCGGGCACCTCATCGGGATCGCACAGTCCGCCCTCGGAATTGCCGCTGAACAGCCGCGCGAGGTCCTCCGGGGTAAAACCAACCAGGTCGAGGTCGTAATCGACATCCTTGAGCGCCAACAGCTCGGCCACGAGGAGGTCACTGTCCCAGGTCGAAAGCGTCGAGGTCTGATTATCCGCGATGCGGTAGGCCTTGACCTGCGCCTCGGTGAGTCCGGTGGCGACATGCACGGGTACCTTCTCCAGGCCCAGCTGACGGGCGGCCTTCCACCGCGTGTGGCCGACGATGATGACGCCGTCACCATCGACGACGATCGGCTGGCGAAAGCCGAACTCCCGGATGGACGCGGCCACAGCTTGTACCGCCGGGTCATTGACGCGCGGGTTGCTCTCGTAGGGCTTGACGCTGTCGAGGGGGCGAAGTTCGATCTTCATGGGGTTCAATTCCGGGGATGTTGGGGGGATGAGGGACGTTGGACGACGTTTGGCCCACGTCGCGACCGGGGCCTTCCGGGGGGTGGGCGTAGCGATGGGTAGCCCACGCCGCGTGCCGCCACGGGGCGGCCCGTGGGCGAAACGTGGGCGAAACGGCGGGGGAGCGGGCAGACCTCCTGGACAGGTGACTCTGGAGACTCTGGTGACTGTGTTCACCCCACATTTACATCCACTCCTCTCTCACGCGCGAAGGGGGTGAAACAGAGTCACCAGAGTCGGCAGAGTCACCCGCCGCCGGCCGGCACATCCCGTCGGAGGTCGCGCGCATGAGCCGCCACCGTGCGCCGTGCTTCGTCTTGGTGTCGTCGGTATCCAGAAACCAGCCGTCTAAGACGCGCCGGCGGAAGCTCTTGAGCTTGTTGCCCACCTGTCGATTGGACGGGGCCCTCCCCGGCGGACAGCCGACTGCGTTCTCTAGCGCTGCGCGCATCGCGATCGAGGCCACATCACGTGATTGATACTGCCCGTCAGCCGGGTACAACTTGGCCAGCGCCTCGGCGATGACGATCCCGACGTGGACCGGGTCGTACTGTCGCCAAGCGTCGATGAGCTGTTTGAGCGCGTCGGCGGTCGCATCCGCCGACTCGGCCAATCGCACCCGCGTCAGGCAGGGATCGGGCAGGCCGATCCACACCACGGCCTGGCGAACCAGGCGTGACCACCCTTCGAAGCTTCCGAAGGGCGTGAGATGCTGATCGGGCAAGCCCGCGCGGATGAAAGCCGACAGAATTGTCAGCGCCGCCGTTAACAACCGGCCGCGCTCTCGCTTCACCCAGCTGATCAGGTCAGGATGCCGATATCCCGTCCGGTCCTCCGGACGCTCTTCCAACACGTCCAATCGGAGATGAATGATCCGCCGCGCCGTGTCTGCGCCAACCTGAACGTTGTTACCGGTGGCGTACCAGACCGCGAGCAAGGGCAGATCGACTTGTGCCGACTTCCCAAGAATTCGGTCCTTCCAGCGAGTCGTGGTCAGGGCGCGGTCCAGGGCGTCGTTACCGAATCCTCCCGCGAGGTTGTCCAGCAGGACCATGCGGTCGCCGGCCAGCGCCAGCGTCGTGACTTTCTTGCGCATCTCGTCGGCATCGTGCGCGTAACTGGACACCGGCATCTCCCGCCCCAGCACGATCTGCCCGACCGTCTGCGCCAGCAGCCCCTTGCCCGCGCCGCGCACGTTCGCGTCAATGAGAAACAGCGGCGTCGGCCCCGCGAACGCGAACCGCGCTAGCGGCGTCAGCAGCGCGGCAATCCAGGCTGCCTGATGTTCCTGCGCCTCGAAGCGGAAATCACAAACGACCTCCAACAACTGCGTGAGCGCCGAGCGAGCATCCTCGGCGCTGACTCTGGGACGGATGTGCGGGAACTCTACCCCCGGAAGGGGCTCGAACAGCACGCCCGTCACGTCGTCGTATCCGGGGGTCTGCCAGACCGACCCGTCGGCGCGCAGGATCGGGGTGTCGGACACGCCCATGAGGTGTCGAATACCGGGCCACTCCCCGCGGGCGTCGACACCGGCGACGAGCCACAGCGGCGGATGCGACGGCACGATGCCTTGCCGCGCCTCGTTCCTGATGAATCGCGCGTGTTCGGTCATGCGATCGCGCAGGTTCGCCGTTGGCACCTGCACGATTGTCGCAGAGCCCTCAGGACGGATCACCCCCTCGCTCGAGTGCCGCTCGCGCAGCACACGCACCAGCAGGTTGCCGCGCTGGTAGAGGTCGCGGTCGGCCGTCAGGGCCGCAATGGTTTCAGCAATGACTCGATGCTCGTCCACATCGATGTGGATGGTCGGTGTCACACCGTTCCCCGTCGACTGCTTCCACGGCGGGCGACGCTTGCCGCTTCTGGGTTGTTTCCCATTCCGATCCCCTGAATAGGCCTCTCGGCAGTCAGCGACCGCACGATCCAGAGTCCAGTTACGGTAATCCGCCCGCTGCCACTTCTCACGGTAGAGTCCCGACCGCCGAAACAGCCGGTCCATCCGCTCCCTGTCGCGGCCGGTCCAGAAGGCCAGGTGATTGCACAGCGCCAGGTCCGCGGCGCTGTGGTCCCCACCGTGGGCGCCGATGTCGCCGTCCCAAAGCCGGCGAATCCCCGCGCCGTGCCTCGAGCTGAACATACGCTCTAAGAGTTCTTCGTCGTCTTCGATGCCAAGTCGACGAGATGCCCGATCCGTACCGCCCGACAGCTCCGCAGGCGGCCACAGCCGCCCGCAGAGTGCTTCAAGCTCCTGCTGACGATCACAGATTTCGACGGGGATTCCGGGCAGGCGGCGCCCTGTGACGGTGAAGAACCGGCCGGAGTCGTAGACTTCGGTCTCCTTGAATCCCCTGATGGCCTTCGACCTGCACCTCGCCCACGGGGGCTTGCGGCCCCGGAGGAACAACTTCACGCCGTTGCCGCTGGGCGACACCTCGGTGTAGGTGTTGAAGGTGTCGACGATCGCCCGGGCCTCGGGCACCGGCGCGCCCTCCTCAAGGCACTCGTCGAGGTCGATCCCGCAGAAGGGATCGTCGGGGCTGAAGACGAAGCCGATGCCGGCGTTGCTCGAACCGTCGCCGAGAGCGCTGACCGCCTCGGTGAAGGAGGACCACGTGGAGGGATCAGTACTGGACGCTTCCCGCCCCGTTCTCGCGTTAGTGGGCACCTTGGTAGGTCTTCCGCCGCGGGCGATGTACCGCCAGGTGACCCACTGGTCGAGTTCCTTCAGCGCCGCCGGGATCGCGTCCGGATCGCAAGGGATCGCCGGCCTCAGCGGTGGGGCGGGACGAAGCGTTCCGTTGCCTGAGACGCGGTGCATGCACGGGGGCCTCCGGTTACGAGGCCGCCGCACACTCGTACGGGTGCTGAGTAGGACCGACCTTCGAGACACGGAACGACCCGGGGCCGAACTCCCGGCAGGCGTACCCACGGAACACCTGGTGCAGGTGCCGGCCTACCTCGGTCGAAGCGTCGAACCAGCATGCCCGCTGGTCATCCGACAGGTCGAAGTCGGCCTCCAGCAGCACCCGCCGCCGCCCGAACACGCTCTCCGTGGCCAACGCCGCGAGGCGTAGGGTGTCGCGCACCTCGCTCATGGGCACACTCGATGGGAAGCTGTAGCGATAGACCCGGTGGGGCATGGGCGGCACTCCGTTGGACTCAGGATTGTAAGACGTTCCTATGAATGACATACGCCGATGACGGGCGGTGTTGCCCGCCTATCAAGACAAATAGTCGGACAGGCCCAGGGATCGCGCTGCGTCTCGGATGTGAGTCAACCTTCGATCGAACTGGCGTCGAGACATGCCAAGTTGCTGGCGGATGCACCGCTTTGGTGTGCCCTGATGGAGAGCCTTGACGATTGCGCGTTCGGTCGCGTGAAGCTGTGACAGCAGCGTCTTGAGATCCTCGGTCACATCCTGGCAGTCTGGCGTCATGGAAGTACGGGAGGGGATTGTCTCGTGGCGCGCCCCCGGCTCGACATCGAAACCCTGCACAACGTCGTCCAGTGAGAACTCCTCGCGGCGAGCGTCTCGCTTCTGCGCCCCAAGGTGACGCAGAATGGACTTCACCTTGTTCTCGATCACCCGATCCGCGAAAGTCTCAAAGCACGCGCGTCCAGAATCGAACCTCGCTTCATGCTCGACGAGGTGGGTCCAGAGATCCTGTTCAATGTCCTCCACGTCGAAGCCGAGACTTCTCGATTCCCGGCAGATTGCTCTGGCTTTGCGGCGGATGAGGTTTGAAACGTAGGCGTCCTTGCGTCTGAACTGCTCTTGGACCATCGCGAAGCTCCTCGCTGACGACCGTCACCACGACGGCCGAACGCGAGAAGACTCGCACGATCAGAATCACCCCCCTGTGACGCAGCTGTGATTTACCTGTGATCGAGGCTAGGCGCGTAAATGCTTATTGCGTCGGGACTTCAGGAAGCGCAATATGGATGTGGTAGCTTTCCCTGGGTAGATCAAACGAGAGGGCGATCCCGGCGTCCATGAGACGGACATTGAGGCGATTCGTCAGGGTCGTGAGCTTTGATCGCTGCCGCTCGGTGCCTTTGCCACCGATTAGCTTTTCCTTCCATAGCCCCGAACCGTTCTTCTGAAAGAAGACCCTGAGCGGGACCGTAAGCTTGCCTGAGGCCAGTTCAACAAACCGCTGCTGCTGCGCCGTAAGGCCGCAGAAGTATCGGTGACCGAGTACTGTCAGTCGGTTGGGTCTCTCAAAGCGCCATGGTTCAAGATTGGCCTCCGCCGTTTCCGATCGCACGCCAAGATGCGCGAGGACTGCGTCCAGATTGGCTACCAATCCCTCGGCGCTACAGATCAGCAAGTCGGATAGACGGATGAACCGAACGCCATGCCTGGCGAGGATGGGCGACTCAGGAATCCGGTCCGGTACAACGACGATGGACTCCGGCTCAAACGGATGGGCGCGCTCATCGATGGCGAGGCTGCCGATCCCCCGCGCAAAGAAGATCTCGGCGTCAATGCCGTGGAATGTGGATGCGCCCAACCGCCAGACCCGCCCCTCAACGACCTCCCTGAGCGGCGCGGACAGGCGAACCACCTCGCGGGTGAGCCTTATGAGGGCATGCCAGTCCACGCGCCAACGATTGAGTCTCTGGGCGTCGACGATCGGCGCATCACCCCGAGCAGGGCACGCCATCCGATATCGCACGTGGGGGGGATGATCGAGGGTTTCTGGGGTCACGACGTGCGGCTCATTGCACAGCCGGCAGAGGACCTGACTGCCCGGCTCCGCCGGTGTGAGGATGCCTTTATTCTCCAACACCCCACGAAGCCCACGTGGCCAAGTCTCACACGTGTCATCGCCAAACAGGGTCTCCTCCTGATCGGCCATGCGGAGCACAAACAGCCAGGCATCCTCGGCCGCGCACGCCTTGATGTCGATGCCGCAGCGCTCGAGGAACGTCTGGCCCAGGCGCTGCATTTCCTCGGGCTGGTTATGGAGGTTGCCGCCGTTGGGCCAGTTCAGGTCGAAGACGAAGGACCTGCGCCGGCCATATCGACCCGGCATGAGGTCGAACGCGAATGTCGCGTGACCGACGTCCAGAAGCTCACGTGGTAGATGCCGCTGATCCAGAAACCGATCGATCATATCAAACACATCACGGGCGCCCCGCTCCTCGATATTTCCCTCAAGGGTGATCCTCCGGGCAGGGTCGCCCTTGTGTGAGAACCTCATACGCCTTACGGCCACTCGGCGAACACCGTCCCCGGCGCCCCACGAGGCGTGCCAGTCCGGCTCCAGCATCCGATTCAGTCGATAGGCGGACTGATGGGCATCGTCACGAGGTGGCCTCTTGCCGAACATCTCCCGGTAGAAAAGTTCGAACAGGGTACGGGCCGTTTTGGCATCGCGTTCCACGTAAACCCTCGCGACACCTTCCTTGGGAGCCCAGACGAACGCCATCTCCGCGACACGTGGCCGGGGTTCGCGCGTAAACTCTAGGTCTTCCCCCAGACGCATCTCACGCGTTGGATGGTCGTCGATAAACACCGAAAAGTAATCGGCTTCCTTGCCCTTGGCCTGGTACTCAGCCTTGTGCCGCTGGCCGTGACCCTCCGCATTCCAATAGAACTCCGAAATCAAGTCAGGCAATCGCTCAGCCTTCTCAGTCGGATTGCTGATCGACTTTCGTGGCAGATCGCGATAGCGCCGCCAGTACCGCTTGTTGATCAATTGATCGACGGGGAAGAACGCCTGCACCTTCCTCCACACGTCAGGTCGTTCGATCCGAACCCACATGGCTCGGTCGAACGGGTCGTCGATCTCGGCAAACGCCTGCTGCAAGGGCTGGCCTGTCTCGTTGCCTGCCGCCAGTAGCGACCGTGTGCCCTCGTCATTACCCAGAAAGAACACATCCTGCAGGTCCCGTTCGCTCGCAACCCGAACCGCTTGATCCAGCTGCTTCCATGCGTCGAAGACGCATTGGACGTTCCTCTCGGACACGGTGGGCCAGTCAATTTCGAGCGGAGCTCCGATCAGTTCGAAGTACTGACCTGCTCCCCCTTTTCTGATCCGGATGTTATGAGAGTCTCAGCCGGCCGTCAGGCCAAGGAGGCTCTCGATGAGCGAACGACGACGACGCAAGCGGCACAGCCCCGAACAGATCATCGCCAAGCTGCGTGAGGCCG
>JBGTFI010000097.1:0-4078 GCA_041747335.1 Phycisphaeraceae bacterium
CTCGTGGACGATCGCCTCGTACAGCGGCCGGCCGTGCCACCGGTCGCTCTCGCCGATGAAGATTCGTAGCAGCCTCGCATCTTCGGGAATGGTCATCGCGCCTCCTCTCACACGCCATACCACCGCATCGCCAGTCGCGCCGCCAGCCACGCCGCACCGATCCCCACCACGTTGCTCAGCGCGATGTTCAGCCCCGCCAATAGAAACGCCCCGTCCGTCGCGCGCGTCACCGTCTCCCACGCATAAGTCGAGTACGTCGTGAATCCGCCCAGCAGCCCGACCAGGATCGCCACGCGATACGGCTCGCGCAGCATCACCGGTCCGGTCCACGCGGTCGCCAGGAATCCGATCAACGCGCACCCGATCACGTTCACCGTCAAAGTCCCGAGCGGAAACGACTCACCCCCCCACCGCTGCACCCAGCCGGCCACCAGATAGCGCAGCACGCAGCCCAGGCCGCCGGCGAGGAAGATGAGGGCAAGGCGAAGGAGCATGGCATGAGATCGGAAATGGCGAAACACGAATGACGAGCAGCATGGATCAGTGGGGCGGGCGTCGCGCCCGCCATTGCGGCGAAGCCGCAAGTTCCCACCAGCATGGTGCGGCAAGGTGTCGCCGTTTCAGGCCTTCGGCCTGATGGCGGGCGGGACGCCCGCCCCACTGTATCGAAGGGCACGACACTCTGGCTTGCCACAGCAGACGATTGCCGCTCACCGCCTCACAAACCCCGCGTTCACCCAGTTCGCCAAGTCCTCGCGGTTTCCATCGGCCGTCGGCACCGCGCACAGGCTGATGCGCTTCGCACCGGCCGGGATCGGCACATCAAACCGCCACGGCTCTTCCTGAATCTTCATCACCGGGCTTTCGGCCGCGAGTTCCCCATCAATGAACACCCGGAACACCACCGAGGGGATCATCCCCAGGTCCGAGGCGTGGTTCACGTCCACGATGTGCTCGTCCACGCCCGCCAGCGCCACGAAGCGGGCGTAACCGGGTTCGATCGCGTAGATCATCTGGTTGGGCGCGTGCGCGCCCATGCCTCGCTCGTAGACGATCCCGCGCAGGCGCAGCGGCTGGCCTCGGTTGCTCTTGTCTATCTGCGGCCGCTGGCTCACCGGCGCGAAGCGATGGTCAGAATCTGATGCCGAATGTCCCGGTCCGACGATGCGCAACGGCGTGAGGTCCGAAAGATGCACCTCCGGCGGCGGGGGCATGGCGCCAAGCTTCGCGTAGTACGCTTGCGAAGGCAGTGTCACCGCCCGCCCGTCCCTGAACGCCGCCGCGCGAATGTGCGTCGATTCCCGGATCGTCAGCGCCCCCTCATACCGCGGCGAACGCGCCGTCGGCTCACTGCCGTCGAGCGTGTAGTGGATGGCCGCCCCTTCATGCCACGGTTCGGTCAGGGCGACGATGAGCTGCTCCTCGAACAGGTGCGGCCGCTCCACCTTTCCCCACGGCGCGAAGCGCACCACGTCCACCGCTGTCCCGCCGCTCACCTTCCCCGCCTTCACCATCGCTTCATGGAAGTTCACCGTCGGCACGAGGTACTTCTCGAAGTGCTCCACCACCATCTGCGTGTAGTCATCGGGCGTCACGCCCTTGACCGGATCGTAAAGCCCGTGGGCATCGGTGAGGTCGCGCGCGAGGATGCAGTTGAAGCCGAGCTCGAGCATCGGCCGCACGCCGATCGACTTGCCCAGCAGACACACCTGCGTATGGACGCCCATGTAGATGAGCGTGTCGATCCCGCGCTCCTTGCACAGCGTATAGAGCGCCGCGGGATTGTTGGGCATCAGGTCGCGCTCGTCGATCACCAGGTCCGGGTGCATCCCGTTCCAGCCGTAGTTGCCCCGGCAGCGCTCCTTGCCGCAGGTGCAGCCGCCCCCGTCCGGCGCGGTGGGGCACTCGAGCGCCGTGGGCGTGGGCATGGGGAGCGTCTCCATGAGCACCGTGCGCTCGCGCTGCGGCCAACCGGCGTAGTTGTCCACCACGTCCGTGGGGCACAGGAACACCTGGATTCCCATCTCCCGCGCCGCGGCCAGCACCGCGTTCATCCGCGGGACCATCGCTCCCACCCGAGCCGCCGAGGTCTTGCACCAGTGCCAGTTCCACATGTCCACCGCCACGATCCCGACGCGGGCGGGGTCAAGCGTGACTACGCGATTTTCGATCCTCCACCGGCCTTCGGCGCCATCGGGCACGCGCCGCTGAAGCTCCAGCGGGAGTTCCGCCGCTCCGGTCAAAGCGGTGGAAGCGAGCATCACCAACGCAGCAATCACGGGGGGCAACGATTTCATGGGGGGCCTCCATCCCGGCCGATTGAAGGAAAGGCACGACGCGACCTGATTGTACGGTCCCGACGTAATACCGTAAAAGCAACCCGGAAATCCCTCGAAAACCCCCGGAAACCCCCGGAAACCCCGGAAACCCCGGAAACCCCGGAAACCCCGGAAACCCCGGAAACCCCGGAAACCCCGGAAACCCCGGAAACCCGGAAACCGCCGGAAACCCGCGTGACCAAGCTCGCCATCCTCCTCAAACGCCTTTACACCCTCACCGTCGCGCTGATTGTCCTGGCGGCGGCGGGGATGGGCTATCGCCTGGTCCGCACCAGTTACGAGGCCGAGGTCTATCGCGACCGCCTCGATACCCTCGTCCAGGATTATGAGACGCTCCGCGGGCGGTACAACCAGGCGGTCAAGCGCACCGCCGTCACCGAACTGCTCGTCCAGGACGGGCGGCTCGATGTCACCATCCGCAACGCGGCCGGCGAGCTTCAGTGCATTCCCACCCCGTTCGATCCCCGCAAGGAGGTTTACGTCGATTATGTCGTGATCGACGGGCGGCTGTGGATCCGCCGCGTCTTCGATGAGAACACGGCACCGAGTCAGGCGCTGGTGATCGATCCGCAGTGGGCCGACATCGACTGGAACGCGCCGTCGGCGAAGCTCGGCAAGGCGGTGTACCGCTCGCTGGGCGAAGGCCGGTGGGTCGTCACGGTGACCGGCGACGGCTCACTGGGACTGGCGCGGCACGACGATTCATCGCCGCCGCCGACGCTCGAAGCGGCGCCGCCGGTGCGCGAGTTCGGCCCGATGGAAGAGCAGGTGGATCGGGCGCTAAGAGAGGTCACCGCGCCGGAGGTGATCAAGAGGATCGTGGGGGGGGAGTGAGGGCTTACGGTCCCTCCACCTCCCAAACCTCCCCCACCTCCATCGCCTTCACCTCCACGCCCCGAGGCCGAAATGCCGAAATGTCGCTCACCAGCAGATCGAACGTGCCGTAGTGCATCGGGATCGCCGTCCTGGCCCCGATCAACTCCGCCGCTCGCGCCCCGTGCTCCGGCCCCATCGTGAAGCGGTCGCCCACGGGGATGCAGGCGATGTCCGGCTTGTAAAGCTCCCCGATCAGCTTCATGTCCCCGAACAGGGCCGTGTCGCCGCAGTGGTAAATGGTCACGCCGCCCATGCGAATCACCAGCCCGCAGGGCATGCCCATGTACCTGCCCTCGAACGACGACGAATGAAACGCCTGCGTGAAGGCGACAAAACCGAACTCCGTCTCGATCTTCCCCCCCGTGTTGCCCGGCTGCGTCTTCTTCACTCCCTGCTGCGTGCAATATTCGCAGATCTCGAAGGTGGCGATCACCGTGGCGCTGTTAGCCTTGGCGATGGCGACCGTATCCCCCAGGTGGTCGCCGTGGCCGTGGCTGAGGGCTACGTAATCACAGCGGATGTTCTCCCGGCGGTGCTTCGCCACCGGGTTGCCGGTCAGGAACGGGTCCACCGCCAGCCCCCGCCCGTCGGCCTCGAATAGGAAGCCGGAATGGCCGAGGAAGGTGATCTTGAGGGGCATGGGGGCCTCCTTTAGGGAGAAGAACAGGGAGCGCGGACAGGATGATATCGCATTAGACCTTGTAGCAAGGTCCAGGAGTGGGGCTGACCTGCTCCCCCTTTTCTGATCCGGATGTTATGAGAGTCTCAGCCGGCCGTCAGGCCAAGGAGGCTCTCGATGAGCGAACGACGACGACGCAAGCGGCACAGCCCCGAACAGATCATCGCCAAGCTGCGTGAGGCCG
>JBGTFI010000098.1:0-7676 GCA_041747335.1 Phycisphaeraceae bacterium
GAGGACTGTCGCCCGGGTATCGAGGATCGACGCCAGCCGCGCGGCGCTCGAAAGTCCCCCGCCGGGCAGACAAAGGCAACCCATCGCGGCGGCGGCCTCGAACGCCATCCAGAACCCGATGAACGGGCCGAACGAAAAGGCGAAGTACACCCGATCCGCCGCGGTGACGCCCGCTGCGGCATAGACCTTCCGCCAGTCATCAATCAGCACGCCCCAGCTTTCAGGCGTGTCCAGCCAGCGCAGCGGCGCGCGGGTTGTGCCGCTGGTCTGGTGGCAGCGAGTGTAGTGCTCAAGCGGGTAAGTCAGGTTCGTCCCGAACGGCGGGCATGCAGCCTGATCCTCCGACAGTTCCGCCTTGGTCGTGAACGGCATGCGATCAGTGAACGCTTCAAGCGAAGGGATCGTCGCATCCACCTGCGCCTCGCGCAGGCGATCACGATAGAAGGGGTTGGCCGGCGCGACCTCCGCGAGCAGCGCTCGCAGGAGCGTCAGTTGTCGCTCTTCGATCGTCGTGCGCGATGGCGGTGCGTGGGAAGGCATGGTTGCTGGACGGGGCTATTCGCCGCGATGCGCGGCCGCGGACAGCGTGGGGGGATTCGACGGCTGCGCGGGCGCGGCCGCGCCTGCCTTGCCCGGCGGGGGCTTATAGAGCGTAACCAGGCACCCACCCGCCGCGGCGAGAACGAATCCGACGAAGAACGGCTTGGGAATCGCCGCGAATCCGCCGCTCGGCGGGTGCAGCGACAGCGCCACCATAGCGTTGACGATCGGCGCGCCCGCGAACACGATGGACATCACCACGGCCGGCGAACCCTTCGCGCCGAACGCCAGAAGCACGCAGAACGCCCCCGCCGCGCCGACGATTCCGGCGACGAGCGACCAGCTCATCCCGCGCATCGGCATCGACCATCCGCCGCCCTTCAAGATCAGGATCGCCAGCGGCGCGAGCACGGCCGTCAGGAAGTACGCGATCCCGACAAACAGAAACGCCTTGTACCGGGCGTTGGGGTCCGGTGCGGCGCCGGGAACGTTCATGCCCATCACCCCCGAGTGCAGAAAGATGCCGTACACGCCCCAGAACGCCACGGTCATCAGCGCGTAGAGAAGCCAGGTGAATCCGGGAGAGTGACTGTCGGTCATGGTGAGAGACTTTCGTGAATGCGTCGGGCGCGGGCTTCATGCGGGCAGCGATTCAAGGATGGCCGCCGGCGCCGGATCAAGCTGCGCGGCGATGGACTTGGGGATGTCAATGGCGCTGAGCGTCCCGTCGGGCTGATGCTCGACGCACGCGACCTCAAGCTCACCGCGGGCGATGGGGCGATCCCCTTCTTCGCCGGGGCGGTGAAAGAGGAACTCGTACCGCAGGCGTCTGGGCTGCACTTCGCGCACGATCAGCCTGATGCGCAATTCGTCCTCGAAGCGGGCGGGGCGGCGATACTGGCACGTCGCCCGTACACGCGGGAAGCCGATCGAGCGCCCGCCCTCGCGCATCACGACCGATGCGCCGATGGAGCGGAAGAACGCGTGCTCGGCCGCCTCCATGAACCGGAAAAAATTGGAAAAGTGCATGATCCCCGCCATGTCCGTATCGGGGAACTCGACGCGCCGCGTGATGGTGAACTCGTAGGGCATGTGGCGGGTTGAGCGGCGGTCAGACCGCGGAACGTTCGTGCGAGATCGGGTTCGATGTCGGAGGCCGGGAAGGCGCTGACGCCGCCGGATGAGCGCCCCGTGCGCGTTCGATCACATCGAGCACGCCGCGCGCCATCATCCCGGCGGAGAAGCGTTCAATCACGGCCTGTCGCCCGCGCCGGCGCAGCTCAGCTCGTCCGTCTTCATCCAGCAGCAGGGATTCGAGCGCCAACGCCAGCGACTCAGCGTCGTCCGGGTCGCAGAGAATACCCCCGCCGGTGGCGCTGAGCAATTCGGGGAACGCGGCGTGACGTGGCTGGACCACGGGCACGCCGCACGCCAGCGCCTCGATGACGTACAGGCCGAACGATTCCCCGTACGTCGCCGGAACCGAGAGCACCGAAAGCTCGCGGAGGAATCGCTGCTTCTCGGCGAGCGTGAGGTTCGGGTGAAAGCTGGCCTGATCCAGCACGCCGCCATCCTTGAGGATGCCGCGCACCACATCGACGTAAAGCTCATCCGAGGCATTGCGGGCACCGGCGATGCGAAGCACCGCCCCGGGAACGCGCCCGCGATTCCTGAGAATCACAAACGCCTTCGCCAGCATGTCCAGCCCCTTGGGCGCGCACATCCGGGCGAGATATCCGATCGTCGGAGTCGCGGGCGGTGACGGGGCCGGTTCATATCCGCTCAGGTCGATCCCGTTGTGTACCACCGTGACGCGATCTTCCGCCAGCCCCAGACGGCGGCTCATGAGTTCTCCGTGCCACGCGCTCACCGCGATAAAGGCATCGACATCCGGCGCACGCTCGGCGAGCGTTCGCCACGCAGCCTCCGATTCCCGTCGCGGCAGCGCGTCAAGGAACCCATCCTCCCCCTGGAGCGTGCAGACGACCGGACAGTCAAACGCGCTCCTGAGCCTGCGCGCCATGCCGATGAGCATGACGTTCGAGAGAACGATCGCATCCGGCCGGTCGTGCCTCTCGATCCACGCGATAAGCCGCTCAAGCTCCTTGACCTGACGCCCCTGCTCGCCCTGGAGCATGGAGACCGTCAGCTCCCCGAGATCCTGCGTGCGCGTCATGCCCGCGAATCGCGCAAGCCTTCGCAGCAGCCAGGCGCTCGCCAGCCAGCGGTCCATCCAGCGCGGAAGCTTGCGGAAAAGCGCCGACTTCTGCTCCAGGTAGACATTCACGCCCCCGAAGAGAATCTCCTGAGAAGCGACGTTCGCGTCGCCGTCGACCACCAGCGGCAGGTAAAGCGGGACCATCATCGTGTCGACGTTCATGGCGCTCAGCGCGCGCATGAGCGTCTCATCCCGCAGGCAGGCCCCGCAGTGGAAGTCGCCCGTGCCGGGAGTAAGCTGGAGGATCCTCATGTGGCCATCTTCACCAGCGGCCTTCCGTGCTCGAGCGGGCCGGGCAGGCGGGCGAACTTACCGACGGTGGCGAACAGGTCCTCGAACTCGCGGAAAAGGTCGCCGATCAGGCAGTCCGTCAAATCCGCGCGGAGGTCCGGCCGGTCGCGGATCACCTTCCCGAAGCTGAAGTCATGGTCGTAGAAGGCGTACACGAGCTTACGCATCGTTTCGATGCCCAGGCGCATCGTGTCGCCGTAATCCTCGAACGCCCCGGCGGAAACATCACCGGCCGCGAGCGCCGAATCAACGGCGTCGGCCGCGAGTTGCCCGCTCTTGAGCGCCAGGAACACGCCCGACGAAAAGACCGGATCGAGAAACGCGAACGCGTCGCCCACCAGCACCAGCCCGTCCGAAGCGCAGTGCTTCGAGCGATACGAGTAATCGCCCGTCACTCGGTATTCGCCGACCTGCTTTCCGGGGGCGATGTGCTCGCTGATCCAGGGGTTCACCTGAGCTTCGCGATCGAAGATCGCCTTGGGATCACGCTCGCCACGATAAAGATAATCGCGCTCCGCGACGATCCCGACGCTCACGATGTCATTCGGCAGCGGGATGTACCAGAACCACCCCTTTTCGGGGACGTAGGCCACGGTGGTCGCGCCTTCATCAAGCCCCGGATCGCGCTTGGCGCCCTTGAAGTACGTCCACACCGCGATCTTTCGAAGCTCCGGATCCGCCAGCCTCCAGCCCTCACGATGGACGGAAAGCGCCTCGCGCCCGCTGGCATCAATCACCACCGAAGCCCGATGCTCGCCCGACACCCCGTTGTGCCCCTCGACGCGCACACCCACCACGCGATCATCCTCACGGATCAGGTCGCGCACGGGAGCGTTCTCGTAAACCAGAGCGCCCTTCTCGCGGGCATTGTCCAGCAGCATCTTGTCGAACTCCCCGCGCACGACCTGCCAGGTCATCGAGCACTCGTGGTCCAGGTGCTCGAAGAAGTAGAACGGCTGCGAGACTTTCCCGTCCGTGCGCACGAACTGAACGCTGTACTTGCGCGGAAAGTGCGAGGCCTTGAGCTTCTCAATCATGCCCAGCCGCTCAAGCGGGAAATAGCAGTGCGGCATGAGCGATTCGCCGATGTGGTAACGCGGGAATCGCTCCTTTTCGAAAAGCGCCACGCGCCTGCCTTTCTCGGCCAGAAGCGCGGCGGCGGTCGATCCGGCGGGGCCCCCGCCGATCACGATGACGTCGTGCTGATGCGTGCTGTCCATGGTGTTCATGTTCTCCGATGCGATCTATTCCACGGGCGTGAGAATCTCCACCACCTCGGCGAGCGGACGCCCCGCTTCATTGAGCAGGACGTTGCATCGCCCGTACAGGGTCGTCGCGGCTGCCAGCCCCAGGGCGTCGTTGATCAGCTCGTCGCTGGTGACGGCGAAGTATGCGCTCGGATGGCAGGTGTGCGCGATCCCCCGGCGATTGAGAATCGTCCCCAGCGGAACGCGGCAGCCCGTGATCTCGCGCCGCGCTTCGTCGTCGAATCGATCCAGGTGAATGCGGATCATCCCGAACTCGGCCGGCGTCGCGTCGTCGATCGATTCCAGCACCACCATCCGGCTGAGCGTCGAGGCGCTCTCGTGTCGATCGAGCGTGCGCAACGTCAACTCGACCTTGTGCCAGCGCTCGAGCGTGGGCGTCATGTCATCATCATGCACCAGCAGCGAACGCGCGGGCTGCGGCATGGCATCGCCGCGTAGGAATCGCGCCGCCGGAAGCGGACGCCCGATCGCGGCGTAGAACTCCCGCATCGGCGCAAGCCGGTCTTCTCGGCCGGTCGAGGCGGGACTCGGGTTCTCCGTGTTCATGCGATGCACGTCATGTGTCTCATGGGTCATGGATCGCCGCTTACCGCCGTGCGGCGAAAAGCTGACTTCGCTGTTCAGGTGTACCGCGCGCCCCGATGCCTGGGAAGGAAGAACGACGGGAGCAGCGTATCGACCCGCAGCAACGCCTCGCGCGTCAGCGTGAGCGTTCCGTCATCAAGCTCGCCCAGACCCCGATCGACGATCGACCCGATCGCCTGCGCGAAGTGCGTCCTCACATCCACATCGAACTTTTCCCGGAAGTATTCCAGGTTCAACCGCCCGAGCTTCATCTGAAGCACCAGCTCCCGGATCATCAGCTCCTCGCGCTCCGTGCGCAGCGCCCGGCGAAGCGGCAGCTCGCCGGCCTCGACGCGCTGCATGTAAGGCTCGAAGTCCTTCTCGTTCTGGTAATGAACGCCCGCAAGATGCCCGAAGGAGGACACCCCCACGCTCAGAAGGTCGGCGCCGGTCCAGAGCCGGTCGCGGTACTCAAAGCGGTAACGCTCCGCGTCGCGCACCGCCGTGTACGCGCTGGTGACGGTGTAACCCGCCTGTTCCAGCGCCTCGAACGCCTGGGCCACCCACCGCCTCTTGGTCGGCCAATCCGCCACGGGAGCGGCCAGCTTCCCTTCCTCGCGCATACGCTGGTAGATCGTCGTGTTGAACGGAATCTCCATCTGGTAGATCGTCACGCATTCCGGCGCCAGCGCGATCGTCCGCTCGACGCAGCGCCGCCAGTTCTCCTCCGTCTCCTCGAGCATCCCCGCGATGAGGTCGATGTTCACCTGCTCGAAGCCAAGCTCCCGCGCGCGATCGTAAGCCGCCCGGATTTCCTTCGTCCGATGGGCACGCCCGTTGACCTCAAGGATGTGGTCATCGAAGTTCTCGATCCCCAGGCTCAGCCTCGTCACCCCCAGCTCCTTGAGCACCTCGAGCTTCGGCCCGGTGAGCGTCCCAGGCTCGCACTCGAAGGCCACTTCGTCGGCCTCGTCCCACGGCAGGATCGCCTTCATCCCGTCGAACAGCTCGCGAAGCTGATCCGGTGAAAGATACGACGGCGTCCCCCCGCCGAAGTAGATAAACGCCGGCCTGCGGCCCCGGATCAGCGGACGGGCGGCGTACTCGCGAAGCTCCGCCAGCACGGCCGAAAGGTAACGACGGATCTCCGAGGCGTTCTTGTCCGTGTACACCTTGAAGTAACAGAAGTGGCAGCGCTTGCGGCAGAACGGAATGTGCGCGTACACACCCAGTGGAACGTCGGCGCCCGGCGACCGGTCGAGCGCCCGATGCACCTCATCCACCGCCTCGGCCGTCCAGAAGGAGAACGGCGGATAGTTGGAGATGAAGTAGTTGCCCGCTTCCGTCTGCTTCGTCTGGGCCTGCGGCAGGGCAATGCTTGTGTCGGAACCCGTCATTCAGTCACCTCGATCATGCGTTGCGTGCGGACCGCCTCGCTTACTCTTCAACGTCCGGCCCGAATGCGTAGACAACCCCGTCGTGCGATCCGATGACGATCATCCCGTCGGCCACCGCGGGCGACGCGGTGAGGGACTGACCGATCTCATATGACCACAGTTCCTTACCCTTCGCCAGCGAAAGAAGATACACGCGCCCGTCGTTCGAGCCGACCACGACCTTGTCGTCGACCACCACCGGTGAACTGTCGATGTGCCCGCGCGCCCGGAAGTCCCACACCGGGTCGCCCGTATCGCGCCTGACGCAGTGGACACGCTTGTCCCGCCCGCCGAAGATCACCAAGTCCCGCGTCACCGCCCCGCTTCCTGCGAAGGGAAACTGCCGCTGCTGATACTGCCAGCGGATCGCGCTCTCCGCCGTGTCCACGCACACAAACGCGTTGCCGTGATGCCCCAGGTACGCATAGCGCCCGTCAAACGTCGTCGAACCGATCACGTACCCCCCCACTTCCACCGTCGAAAGCTTCACGCCGTCGGCGATCGACACCACGTGCAGCAGCCCGTCGCACCCGCCGAACACGGCCTTGCCGCCGCTGACGGCCGGCGTGCCGTTGACGTAATTGTCCGTCTCGTAGACCCACCGCGCCTTGCCGTCCGCCGCATCCACGCAGTGCAGCTTGTTGTCCCAGCTTCCCACCAGAATCCACACGCCTTCCCCCGCTGGGTTCATCGCCCAGTTGGCGGCGCCGTTGATCTCACCCTCGGTCTCGTAGCGCCAGCGCAACTCGCCGGTGGCGGTGTCGAGGGCGTACAGGCAACCGTCGGTCCCTCCGATATAGACCACCCCGTCATGCACCAGCGGCGGCGCTTCGACCGCGCGCGGTGGAACGTCCCCCTCACCGGTGCGGAATGTCCAGACTTTTTCGCCGGACTCGAGCCTCAGGGCGTAGACGTGCCCGTCATCCGAGCCGAAGTAGACCACACCACCCGAAACGACGGCCGAAGACTGCACCGGACCGGAGGTCTTGAACGTCCAGCGCAGCGCGGGCTTGTCCGTCAGCGTCCCCTCGGCCAGCCCCATGTGCGCCGGATCCCCGCGATATCCCGGCCAATCGGCCGCCGAAGCGCCCAGCGCCACGCAGAGAACCACCAGCGACGGGATGTATGCGTACGATCGCATGATTCTGGAGTATAGCAGCCTGAGGGCTGCCCGGCCATCCCTTTAGTACTTATACGTATCATCAGGCGGCGGCCTCCCCTGACGGCGTGGCCCCGGGCGTTACGCCGTCAAGCTACAGCGCCTGCTCATACAGCGCCGCGAAAACGCCCTCGTCCAGCGCCACCGGATTGAACCGCCCCGTCCACTGCGTCAGGCGCGATACGGGCGACCCGGTGTGG
>JBGTFI010000099.1:0-1781 GCA_041747335.1 Phycisphaeraceae bacterium
GGTGATGGATCCGCGATCGCGTTCGAGGAGGGTTCTGGCTTTGTCCACGCGGCACTTCTGGAGGTACTGGATCGGGGTGAGGTTCGTCAGGCGCCGGCAGTAGTGGGTGAAGCGGCTCCGCCCCAGGCCGCAGTGGGCGGCCAAGGATGAAAGCTCCCACGGTTCGTGGACGCGCGCGGGGAGGTCGCTGAGGAACATCTCGACGGTTCGCTGCGCCGTGGCGAGGGATTCATCGAGCGGCGGATCGTGGCGGTCGAGCAGATCGAGCAGGGCCACGAGCAGTTCGTTGACGTGCAGTGTCAGGCGGGTGCGCCCGGCCGCATCGAAAGGTTGGCTCACGACGGCGGCGATGCGCTCGAAGAGGGTGTGGATGTCGCGTCCCGCGCGCCAGACGGGCTGTTCGTTGTGGCGAAGCAGTCGGGTCAAGCGGGCAAGCTCGGCGGGGGCGAGGACCAGCCAACTCGGCCAGTGCCAGGGCTGGTGCGGGCGGCGGACGCCGACATCGAGAATCAGCCAGAAGAGCCGGCTCGCACCCACCAGGGGGTTTCCCACGCGGTGGCGCTGCCACGGTCGCGTGATCGTCAGATGCCCGCGGCGAAGCGGGTAGGTCTTTGCGGCAACGGCGAAAGAGAGGCTTCCCCGCGCGAGGTAGGTCAGTTCGATACCCTCGTTGAAGTGCCAGTCCAGGCCCCAGGCCTGGTCGGCGCGGGCGTCCCAGTAACCGATGGTCCTGAGCTCGTGCAACTGCCGGGACGGCATGGGGGCGCCGGGATAGGCGCCGTGAACCAGGGCGGCCAGCTCGACCTTTCCGGCGGCGCAGGCGTTTCGCAGCGGTTCGCAGGTGTCGGCGATGTAGACGCCGTGTTCGCCGTGGAAGATGGTGGCGCGGGGGGACATTGTGTTCACACCCGACCCGTCCGGACCGGCCAAGTTGTTCAAATTCTACCACTGAAACATTGTGAAAGACAGCCGCGCTCGTCCCGGTGGATAATACCTTGGAAACCAGAGGCCGCCGGGCGACCGGCCGAGCGCGAGGAGCCTTGCGATGGGACATCTGGCGATCGGAATCAACCTCGAGTTCGTCCGCCATGCCGACAAGCCCTTCGAGTGGGGCGTCGAGAAGGCCGCGGAACTGGGGTATGAGTACGTCGAGCCGATGGTGCATCTGGGAAGGGAGCTGCTCAGCGAAGCGGGGTATTTTCACAGCGTCTCGATGCTGGATGATCCGCTGCGCATCCGCCGGGCGTGCGACAAGTGGGGCGTGAAGCTGTCGGGGCTGTCCTCACACACGCCGCTGTGCAAGCCGGAGATCAGCGTGGAGTACCTCAAGCAGGCGATTCGCTTCGCGGCCGAGTGCGGCGCGCCGGTGGTGAACACGGATGAAGGCCCCAAACCGGTCTGGACGAGCTGCGAGGAGGACCACGTGCTGATGCGGTACGTGCTGCACGAGGCGGCGGCGGCCGCGGAACCGCGGGGCGTTCTCATCGGGATCGAACCGCACCAGCAATACTCATGCAAACCGGCGGGGCTGGCGAGGATCGTCTCGCTGGTGGATAGCCCGGTCATCGGGGTGAACTTCGACACCGGCAACAGCTACCTCGGCGGCGAAGACCCTTATGCCTGGCTTGATCGCGTGAGGGACAGGCTGGTTCACCTGCACGCGAAGGACATCTCCGTTCACCAGAGCCAGGATGAGCGGGGCAAGGTCACGGGCACGCCGGTCGGGTGCGCGTGCGGCGAGGGGGTGATCGACTGGGCGCAGGTGGCGTCGATCTGCGCCG
>JBGTFI010000100.1:0-2368 GCA_041747335.1 Phycisphaeraceae bacterium
GCGCGTGCGACGCCGGGGCGCGGCCCTCCTGCGCAGGGCGGAGTCGCTGCGTGCGGACCGCGATCAGCGATGATCGCCTACCTCGACACCAGCACCGTGCTGCGAGCGCTGCTGCGCGACGGGCCTGTTCGATCCCCTGCGAAGCGGGCGCGCCAGAGTTTCAATGGATAGAGATCAGCGGCGCTGACCTTCCGTTCTCGGACTCGGTCGAAAAGGCGATCCCGCAGGGCCGGCGGCAGATTGGTCCACTGGATCTTCGGCATCACGCACCAAAGGTCAGGCGGGCGAGTTCTTGCAATGGGCCGGCTCTTGACCCGCCGCCGCGGGCCGCGCTAGGGCGCTCGGCGGTGACCTGGCTTCCACGAACCGCGGGCGGCGAGACGGAGTTCGCGCGCGTCTTCGTCGATATGGACCGGGGCGGTGATGCCGGTCATCCCGGTCGCCAAGGTGATCGTGCTGATGCCCGGCATGAAGGTGATGTTGTGCGGGCCGGCGACGATATTGGCGGTCTGGATCGCGGCGCGAAGCGTACAGCCGCCTCCGAGCGCCAGGCATTCGGTGGGCCCCGCGTTGACATTGTCGCGGGCGGCGTCGCCGTCGCTGTCTACCGCGAAATCGTCGGCCACCGCCGGGGTGGCCAGGAAGCCCAGGGCAAGGAGAAGTGCAAAGCGGTGCGTGCGGGGACGGATTCCGTAGTTCATGCGGGTGCTCCAGAGTTCGATGGGCACGGCGTCAACGCCGCGTGCGCCGACCGGCCACCCCCTGCGGACCCGGTCTTTCTGCTGAAACGCAAGAACGCGGTGAAACGGTCCAGACGGTGCCTTTGCCGCCCGCGCCCACTGCGCCTGGCATCTGCCGCTGGCAAACGAGTGCGTTGACCTGGTGAACGCGGATACAAAGACTCATGCGCGGCGTCAGCTGCTCGTGGCAAGCGTGCAGGCGCCCTTATCATTGCCACCACTGACGCACGAGCAGGAAGTGAACCTGACCCCGTTCTTAGCGGGTCTGGCCGCGCGTCTTCCATGCAGGACCCGCCCTTGCTCTCGCGGAACGCTACCGGTCCGGATCGATGACGTCGTGCATGAGGTCGATTTCGGCGTTACGAAGTCCGATCCGCTTGGCGAGCGCCGCCCATCCGCGGACCGCGTCGCGAACCTCCCGTTCGATCTGGGCCGAGCGCGCCGCGGTCAGGCGGTAGAAATCGCTGGTTGCCATCAGCAGCCGCGAATCCGGGGAACCGTCGTCGCCGTCCAGCGTCAGCACGTGCTCGTTCTTCTCCGGATTTGGGTTGACATCGAAGGCAGGCGAAAGCACCCAGCCGTTGCCCTGACGCAGGAAGCCATGGTTGCGCAGGTGATCATCGCGGTTGCCGATGAGCACGTTGAACAGCACACGGCGAAACAGCTGCTCGAGCTGCGTACCGATCTGCGTACTTGCCCCGCCCGTCTCGATCGCCTCGACGATGTCCAGGTAGCTGGCGCCTTCGCTGTCCTCGCGCGCCAGACGGGTCATGGCAGAAACGTAGTGGCGACGCGAGGTCGGAGTTCGGTCGAAGCGGCGAACCGCGAAAGTATGTCCGCGGTCAGACAGTCGAAGCACCCGTGCCTCGGGCATGTCGATGCCAGCAATTTCGGACAGCTGGTAGGCTAGGTATTCCCAGAGCCCGATGTCGCGCCGGTCCTCCCGAGACGGGAACTTGGCAAGCCACAAGCTGCCGTCGACGTTCCGAAAACTAACCTTTGGTCGAGCGCCGCCCAGCGAGGCGCCAGGCGCGATGAGTTGCAGGATCCACTTGGCGACAAGGTCGTCGTCGCCCCGCTCCACCTTGTTGGCGGCGTCTTCCAGTACCCGCACGTCTGTCAGGGGTGGCGCGGCGAGTCCGTGGGAATCCAGGAACCGATCCGTCTGTGGATCCTTCAGGCGAAGTGCCCCCATCCGGGATTCGTCATTCACACCGAGCAGGAAATCCCAGGCACGCAGGGTGCGAATCCGACGACCCTGCTCACGAGCATCGATCGCCTCACGGCGCTCCATGAGCATCTTGCCCCACCGGTCCGGGGAACAGTCCAACAAGGCGCCCGTCAGGTGGTCGGCCCCTGTCGGCGCGTAGTGCGCTCCACCGACCAAGGGCAGGTCGTGGTCGAGCTCGAATGCATCCGGAGCGTCCAGCCATCCGGAGTCGTAGTCAAAACGAACGGTATCGCCGGTTCGTCCCGCATTTCGGGTCAGGCGACCAACCAGGACGGGTGGGCCCAAGCTGTCATCGTCCAGCCAGACCTCGACGGCGGTCATGACTCAGGCTTGCCTGGCGCGGAGAGGGCTGGTTTGCGCGCGCGCGCTGCGCGCGGCGAAGCGGTCGTTGCGCGCG
>JBGTFI010000101.1:0-3831 GCA_041747335.1 Phycisphaeraceae bacterium
AACAGTCAGAGTTCCCCCCGCGCCGCCATCTCCGCCCCGGCCACCTGCTTCACCCGCTTCATCCGCCGCGCCGCTGCCTCCGGTTCCGCCGAGGAGGGTCATCGGACCGGCGATCAGAACCGTCGCTCCCGTACTGAACTCCGCCGAGCCCCCCGCGGCGCCCGCTTTGCCCTCGATGCCCGTGGCCATCGAGCCGTCCGCCCCCATTGCCCCGCGAGAAACCAGCGCGCCGCCGGCTATCAGGTTGAGCGTTCCGCCGCTGCCGATCGTCAACGTTGAGCCGGAGGTCTGCGTGAGCAGTGAGCCGTCACCATCGATGTGAATGGCCGCCGTCGCCGTCCCGGGCGCGAGGCTGAGATTGCCAGTGGTCATTTGCCCGCCGGACAGAAGGTGGAGCGTGCCCAGCGCCCCGGCCGCGCCCCCGACGGCGAAGTCGATCTGCGGAATGTTCACCGAGGCGCCGTTCCGCACCGTCACCGTCCCTGCCGCGTTCGCCGAACCGATGCGCAAGGCAGCGGTGGCGACGCTTGACCCTTCACCGTCGATCACCAGCACACCGGGCGTCGTCGCGCCGACGGTCACCAGCGTCGCCGCGAGGAGGTCCGCGCCGCTGAGCATGGTGAACGTGCGGTTGCCGTTGATGGTCAGGGAGTTGCCGAGGTTGACCTGTCCGCCGTTGCCGGCGGTGATCTTGCGGACGTTGCTGCTCCCGACGGGGCTGGTTCCGGTGAGGGTCATGCGGTCGGCCGGACCGACCAGGTCAATCGCCCAAGGCATGCCCAGTGAAAGGGAGCGGAGGTTGAGGCGGTAATCGCCCGCCGGGACGGAGGTGACGCCCAGCGCCCCGCCGAACATCCCCGCCGCGTTGGGGGCGACGCCCGGCCAGGAGAGCAGTGAATCCAGCCCGACCAGGAACCCGTCATCGTTCGTCCCCAGCGACGCACCGCCGTTGGGGTGCAGCATGAGGATCGAGTCAAAGCTCCCCCCCGGAATTGCATCCCCCGCCGCGTTCACGCCTCCGAGGTTGTGGTACGTCTGGAACTCGAAGCGGTCGGCATCGGTCACCTCGCCGCTGAGCGAAAAAAGAAAGTTGTGCTGGTCCACGCTGAACGTGAAGTTGCCCTCAATGGAGAAGAACGCGTCCTGCGCCAGCGCCGCGGAACCCCACGCACAGAACACGGCGGCGATCGCCGCGATACTTCGCCGGTAAACTCGCATGATGCCTCTCGCCTCCCGCGCGGAAAAGGATTCCCGCCCTTTACTCATACCCTTGAGATGAATGATAGGCGCGTCGAGGGTCGGTTTGCGATGGAGAATGCCCGTCAGCGCGTTCGGCGGATCATGCCCAGAGCGCCCAGAATGCCCAGGATTATCGTGGTGCCGGGCTCAGGCACGGGCGACCCAGCCAGGGCCGCCTCAAAGCCGGCCGCATCGAACGCATCCAGCTGGCCGTTGCCGTCGAAATCGCCCAGCGTATCAGCGTCGAGGTCCGGATAGGCGGCGGTGAAGGCCTGGCGATCCGACAATGCCAACTCGAAGGGCGCGACATCAAAGGCATCCAGTACACCATCGCCGTTCAGATCGCCGAGGATGATCGAGGCCAGCACGATGCGGACTACGCCTTCACCGATCTCCGAGGTATCCCACCCCAGCCCGGGGGGAAGGGCCGGAAGGTCGAAGGTATGAAAGTCGATGTCGAGGTGATTACCGATGAAGAACCTGAAAAAACGGGTGCTTTGCGGACTGTATGAGGGGTGGAAGACCAGCCGCAGCGTTCCACGCGCGAAGATGTCGCCCGAAACCACCAGACGGTCCCAGAGGTTTCCGTCCCGGCTGGCTTCAAGAATCTCCAGCTCGAGCACCCCCAGATCCGATTGTGTGTAGCTGCCGTTGATTTTGATCTGCCCGATCTCCACGCCCGGCGCGAAAGTGCCGCCGTTATTGTAAAGGTCGCCGATGATACGGATCGGCGCGTCGTCACCGTCGTCACGCCTCACGGGCGAGCCGGGCTCAAGATGGGAGACCTCCAGTCGGCCGCCAGTGAAGATCAATCCCTGTCCGTTGCCCAGAATAAGTTGATCGGCGCGCAGCAACCCGTCGATCAGAGTGACCTCAGCGCCCGCCGAGATGTCCAGCACCGTGTTCACGAAAACTTCGCCTCCCGCAACCAGCAATCGATCATCCTGATCCATCACCAGGGCGGGGATGGACAATGAGCCGCCCGAGCTTGCGTTGATCTCGACCCTCGGCCCGTTCTTGTAGTTGTTGAATCCCGTCGCAGGCAGGTTGAGTGTCGCGCCATGCTCCACGTTGATCACAGCATCCTGAAGGATGACGGGCCCGGGATTGATCCAGGTCGATCCCTCGCCGCGCAGTGTCAGGTAGCCCCTGCCGGAACCGTTGCCCAGAAACGCGAATCCACTGTGGACCAAAGCCCCGTCCTGAATGACCAGTTCGCCCACGCCTTCCCTTCCGATGACCATCGCGCCGTGCGTGCTCCATGAGGATCCTTGTCCGGTGACGGTCATCTTCGCGGGCATGTCGGTCTCGTCAGATTCAACCCTGTACCTGCCGATGACGGTCTCGAGGCTTGAACCGGCTGCCCCGTTGCGGATCGTCAGCTCCGCCAGGCCATGCTCGGAAACAATCAGATCGTTCGCGATGTTCCACGCGGTTTCCACGCCCTCCACCACCACCACGCCCGAAGAGCCAAGCCCCATTCCGATGCGCCCGCGGTGGCTGCTTACAGGAAGTCCGTCGCGGATCACCAGGTGTCCCGCGCCCTCACTGCCCGCGCCGAGAACGCCGCCGGAATCCAGCTTCGTGGTCACCAGAATCTCGCGATCCACACCGTCTCCGACTGGAATGAGCCACAGTGTGGCGGTGTCCACGTAGTTATCAAGGATCACCTCGTCATCGAAAATCCATCCCTGGGTCTGTATCGTGCCGAATCCGGCCAGAGCGCTCGAGGGCCCGACGAAACTGCCGACATGCAGGTGCCCATTGTCGAGGTGGATGCGTCCCTGCGCGAGCGCCGGCTGAGGGTCATGGATGAACCATTCATCCCCGACATACACCCCGCCGCCGTCCGCAACGCGCATCTCGCTCGCCACGCTTGAAGACCACATCTCCAGCGAGTTGCGGATCGTCAAGGCGGAGGCCGCGCCTTCGACTTCGATCAACGACATTCCGGCGGGGGGAGAAGCAAAGAACATCTGATCCGTGGCGATGCGTCCTCCGTTCATGATGTTCAAGGTCCCGGGGCCGCTGCTGAAACCCACGGTCATGGTTCGATCCACAAACCAGGCGGAACCCGGATCCCGGACCAGCACCGTGCCGCGGCTGGTGGAGCTAAGCCAGCCTCCCACATCCGCCGACAAATGCCAGAGTATGGCTCCTCCGTTGATCTCTACGAACCTGTTCGACGATCGCCCGATCTGAGCTCTACTGTCAAACGAGTGATTACGACGATCAACGATCACCGGACCGGGGATGACGGTTGCCAGCCCGATCAGATCCCCGTCGTGGATGATGTCGCCCTCGACGGATGCCGCCATGATGCACAACATCAACGCGACATGACACCCCTTCGTTCCACCACGCATCACCGGCCTCCTTAGATCTTGACCACAATCTCCTCCCTGCGGACAGGCCGATCACGGCCCGGAAAGTTCCCGGAGATTCGTAGACATTCCCAAGTTTCCTCACTGATTCTACTCAATGGCCATCCCCCGGACAAGCAAGAGTGAATCTCCGCAGGCCGCTCGCCGCCTTGCCCGGCGGGCCATATACCTGACCTTTCATGAAGTCCGCCGCTGGTTATCCCCCCAA
>JBGTFI010000102.1:0-5893 GCA_041747335.1 Phycisphaeraceae bacterium
CCCCGCCGACCCATCCCCCTATGTCTCGCGCGGGGGGATCAAGCTGGCCGCGGCTTTGGACGCCTTCGGCTTCGACCCCGCCGCCTGGATCTGCGCGGACCTTGGGGCGAACGTCGGTGGGTTCACCGACTGCCTGCTTCAGCGCGGGGCGGCGCGGGTATTCGCCGTGGACACCGCCTACGGCCAGCTCGCGTGGAAACTGCGGCAGGATCCGCGCGTGGTGGTTCTGGAACGGGCCAACGCCCTGCACCTCGACCCGCTGTCGATCGAATCGTTCGCGCCGTGTCGACTGGTCGTGATGGACCTGGGCTGGACGCGGCAGCGGCTGGCTGTTCCCGCGGCGCTGTGCTGGTTGGAACCAGGCCCCGAAGCGCGGATCATCACGCTCATCAAGCCGCATTACGAACGGGCGGAGAAAGGCAGCACGATCCTCAGCGAAGCACAGGCCGAGAAGACCTGTCAGGACGTGCTCGCGGCCATGCCTTCGCTGGGCGTGAGGGTGCTTGGATGTATTCGATCCCCGATTCTCGGCGGCGGCGGGCGGAAGAAGGCCGGGAACATCGAGTATCTTGCGCTGCTGGAGCGCCTTAGCGTCCGCAACCAGGAGTCGCCGGTTCCATGAAGTTCGCCATCTGTAACGAAACCTACCGCGACTGGCCGCTCGAACGCGTGTGCGCGGACGTCGCGGCCGCGGGATATGACGGTTTGGAGATCGCGCCCTTCACACTGGAGGAGGATCCTTCACGTATGACAGAAAGCCAGGCCGCCCGCGCGGGGGAAGTAGTGCGTCTGGCGGGGTTGGAGGTGGTGGGGCTGCACTGGCTGCTGGTCAAGCCGGCGGGGCTTCACCTGACGACCTCTGATGCGGCGATGCGCGGGCGGACGATCGCGTTTCTTCAGCACCTGGCGCGGCTGGGCGCGGCGATGGGGGGCAGGGTGATGGTCTTCGGAAGCCCCAAGCAGCGGAGCATCGCGCCGGGGGATTCATATGACGACTCATTCAAGCGGGCGGCCGAAGCGTGCCGCGCGGTGTGCGAGGTCGCCGGGCCGCTGGGGGTAAAGCTGGCTCTGGAACCGCTTTCGCCGGCGGAGACGAACTTCCTGACTTCGGCCTCGGAGACGGTGCGACTCATTGAGGCGGTGAATCACCCCGCCTGCGGCCTGCATCTGGATGTCAAGGCAATGGCCGCCGAAGATGATCCCATCCCGGACATCATCGCCGCGCATGGGAAGCACCTGATGCACTTTCACGCCAACGACCCCAATCTCCGGGGGCCGGGGATGGGCGAGGTGGGTTTCGTTCCGATCGCGCGGGCGCTGCGTCAGAGTGGTTACGACGATTACGTGAGCGTGGAGGTTTTTGATTACAGGCCGGACGGTGCGACGATCGCGCGGGAGAGCATTGAGTATTTGTGGAAGGTGTTCCGCAACGACTTGGACAGTGGGGCGGGCGTCCCGCCCGCCATCAGGCCGAAGGCCTGAAGAGACAGCGCTTGGCGGCATGTCTTCGGTGAGAACTTGCGGCTGCGCCGCAAAGGCGGGCGAGACGCCCGCCCCACTGAGTCTGGTGTACGCAACCATCACCCTGCCCTCCCCCTGCTCCACCGCAGGATCGGCCGCTCGAGGACGATCCAGGAGAGGGCGGCGGCGGTGATGGACAGGGCCAGGCCGAGGGCGGCGAGGAGGGCGGGGTGTTCAGCCGGTGAAGCGTCCGCGCGCTGCATGAGATGGGACAGCACGCGCAGACACGGCAGGTGGTAGAGGTAAACGCCGTAGGAGATGACCCCCAGCAGGCGCACCGGGGGCCATTCGAGGATCGCCCCTGCCAGGGGCGCCCTGGGGGCGCTGAGGATGATCGCCAGGAGCAGCAGCGGGACGTAAGGCAGGTTGTATCGTCCGTGCGGGATGCTCACGCGTTCATCCAGAGCGGGGATGCCCAGCACGGCGATGATGCCCGCGGCGCTGAGCCACAAGAGCGCATCCCACGCGGCGCGACGGCGAGTCGGGTCGCCTGTCCGTGGCATGAGGGGACCGGCGGCGAAGCCCATGAGGAAGAGCGGTAGATGGGCGAGCAGGGAATGGCTGAGCACATAGTGCGTCTGGGGGGGCTGATAGTGCTCCATCACCGCGCGGTGGGCGAAGTAGCTCGCGGCTGCGAGGGCGAGCAGGAGTCCCATTCCGAGCGCGGGTGAACGGCGCGCCGGACGGGTGAGCAGGAGCAGGAGCGGGAAGAGCGCGTAGAACTGAACCTGGACGGCGATCGTCCAGAACGGGTCGCTGAGGCTGTAGATGGAGAACTCGGCCAAGTTGTGGAGAAAGACGTAGTGGAGGGCCGTGTCCGCGAGCTGCTGGGGCGAATGCCAGTGCGAGCGCACGAGGACGAGGGCGGTGAGACAGAGGTAGTACGCGGGGAGAATGCGGGCCGCGCGGGTGCGGGCGTAGCGGGGCAGGGAGAAGGGCCTGTCGGCGTTGGCGCGCCAGTAGGGCAGGCCCAGGAGCAGCCCGCTCAAGAGGAAGAAGAGGGCGACCCCTGTGTTGCCGTTTTCGAGGAGATTGGGCAGCTCAATCGGCCCCAGGTTTCCCTTTGCTCCGGTGATCTGCTGCCAGTGGACGGCGAAGACGGCCAGGCACGCGCCGGCGCGCAGCCCGTCGAGTCCGCGGATGTGGGAACGTTCGACCATGGGAGGGCATGATAATGGCGGTTCGTGGGTGAGCGCAAGAAATGGCCCCCCGACGGGTCGCCGCCGGGGGGCCGATCATGACGGGCGTCACCTTGACGGCGACAGCGCCGATGGGCTGCGGGTGCGGGAGGATCAGTCAAAACTGACGCGGGGGAGGTTGCTGATCTGAAGGAACGTCATCGCCTCCATCTGGTTGACTCCCACCGCGTGCGCGTTTCCGACGGTCGAACCGTCGCCGCGGCTAAGCTCGACGAGCCGGCCCGCGTTGCTGGCGTAGCCGAGCAGGTGCTGTCCGAGCATCTCGATGGTCGCGAGGTGGTCGTACTGGGTCGTTCCCAGTTCCTTTTCGGTTCCGGCGACGGTGTCGATCTCGTAGAGCTTGTTCTGCCACACGCCGTGGAACGTCGTCTCGGTGACGCCCGCGAGGCTCTTGTAAACCCTTCGGAGGGTCATGACCGGCTCGACGGCGCCGGTGCGATGATCGACCTTGACCAGTCGGCTGACTTCCTTGGGCGCGTTTCCTTGCTCGAAGTCTTCGGGATCCTTGGCCAGGGACACCAGCACGACGAGATCCTGGAAGTCCGCCGCGTCGCTGGCGAAATTGGTCGTGCCGAGTTCGAAGAGGAAAATCGCCTGGTTGCGTTCGAGCTCGATCTTCTGGGTGTCGGAGTTGACGTAATCGTCGACGAAGTCGGCGACGTTGCCCTGATTGAGGAACCCGGTGATGCGCGGGACGGGATCGCCGTTGCGGAGCACCTTCACCTGCGGGGAGTTGGCCAGCGAGTTCACCGTCATGTAGGTCTTCCACCCGGCGTCGGTGAGGATGCTCTTGCCGGACTTGACCCAGCTTGAGGCGCTGACGGTGACGGGCGTGTCGGCGGCGATCATCGCCTGATGGACGTAGGAGGGATTGCCGCCGAGCTTGAAGAGATTGAGCAAATTCACGTTGCCCAGCAGGGCGCTGGTGAATGAACCGAAGGGGTCGACCGACGCGGCGTCGATGTGGACGCGGGAGGTCACGGGCATGTCGTACTGTCCGCCGTAGCTGATGGCCGCGCCGAGGACTTCGACCTTGACCGCGTACGCCTCATCGGGGACGACCCTGGTGTCTTTGATCTGGAAGTCGACGTGGTCGCCGGGGACGGTCTGGAGGGCGTAGACCTCGTAGCTTCCGGTGGTGCTCGAACGGACGGCGGTGGCGCCGGTCATTTCGCCTTCACCCATGTCCTGCCCGATGAGCATGCCGCGCGCCGTCTCGGTGTGAATGTAGACCAGTTTGGCCTTTCCGTCCGCGGGGTCGGTCCACATGCCGATGAGGTTGGCGTGTCCGGGGATGTAGGCCAAGGCCTTGATCCCGAGGTAGACCTGGCCCGACGGGCTTTGAACGGGTCCGAGCGATCGCATCTGCCCCGCGGCGACGTCATAGCGGATGAGCTCGCCCTGCTGACCCTCGATGCCGAACATGGCGATGTCCCCGACCGTCACCGTCTGGTCGCTCGCCCGCGTGCCGGTGGGTTCGTTGAAGTAGAACGAAGCGGCCGAGACCGCGCCCACGCCCGCGAGCGTCCAGAGAAACCGCCCACCCTTGATCCGATTGGCCATCGATGCCCCTTTCACCTGGACCCTGTTTGGAGAAATCACCCCGGCCGCCTGCACACCCCGGCAGTACCCGGACAATCGTCCTAGCGCCCAACGCCGGGCGCGAACTCCTAAGACTTACAATTCAAACCCGGGCGGGGCGAGTCTCGCGAGCATCTTCATCCCGTGTTTTTCTCAGCCTTCGGGCGGCACGATCGGGACGAGTCGCGCGTCCGCGCCAAAGTGGGTAACGTGTGCGGGCCATGCCGCGGGGACCGTCTGGGAGAGGTGCGGGGACTGGGCCGGCGTGGAGAAGCGAGCTATCATTGGAATGGTCATTTCGCCTTGCCGTGAGGCCGTCTGCTTGTCGCTTCCGTCACGTCCTGGAAAGGGCTCTTCATGTCCCGGAACCGAGCGTTCACCCTGATCGAACTGCTGGTGGTGATCTCCATCATCGCGCTGCTGATCGCGCTGCTGCTTCCGGCGCTGGGGAAGGTTCGCTTCCAGACGGACATCACCCGCTGCGCGAACAACCAGAAGCAGTGGGGGGTGGCGCTGGGGGTGTTCGCATCGGACCACCAGCTTCACTTCCCCGATAACCTCGACGGGTGGGGTCACGCATGGTGCGGGCGGGCGGTGCGGGAGTTCTGGAACGAGTACCTGATTCCGGTCGTTTCGCTTTCCCAGCGGGACGGCAACGACCACGTCCTCCAATGCCCGACGCAGGCGTGGACGCGCAAGCACTCGAACGATCAGTCCCTTGATGGCGGGCTGCTGGGCTACAACTACCTGCCCTACCGCGATCCGCGCAGCCCGCGGAACATCGGATTCGAGTACGGGCACGCTGGTGAGGAGTGGGTCACGAAGCAGCGGTTCGACGGCCCGTTCGCCGCGGCGCCGATCATGATGGACATCAACCAGTCATGGGCGGGGAGCTGGACGCTCGCCACGGACGGAACGCCGTATTCGAGTCACGTCGGGAGCGACAGCGCCCCGCTGGGGGGCAATTACCTGTTCGAGGACGGGCACGTGCGCTGGTATGTCGCGCGGGAGTCGGCCCTGGGGGCACGCCAGGGTTCGTGGGATCTTTTCTACAAGATTCCAGTGCCCGGCCTTCCACCAAGCGCCTCCAAGCCGCGCGGCGGGCGCGGCGGTGGGCGGGGGTAGCGGGAATGGGGGGCGTTTGCGCGTGATTCGAGCTTCATCGACGAATGCGCGAATATCAAATGCGCAGAATCACGAATGCATATGGCGCGGCCGCGCTTTGCTTGGCCGCAATCAAACAAGAGAATGTAGAACCAGTGGGGCGGGCGTCCCGCCCGCCTCAGGCCGAAGGCCTGAAATGACAGCACGCTGCGGTTCCGACCCGGTGGGGACTTGCGGCTTCACCGCAATGGCGGGCGGGACGCCCGCCCCACTGTCAAGGAACATTCGGGGGCATGGGTTGGCGGTTGCGCTTATACTTGGGGCGCGGCGTGCCCATCCTGCCCGAACGCTCCTGAAGGTGATGACCATGACCTCCGACTCAGCCCCGAACCTGCATATTGACGCGGACTGGAAGGCCGAGGCCCAGGCCGAGAAAGAACGACTCGCCCGGCAGGAGGAATCCAAGCGGCAGGCAGCCGCGCCCGGTC
>JBGTFI010000103.1:0-9538 GCA_041747335.1 Phycisphaeraceae bacterium
CGGCAAACGCTGGGACCTCGACCACGCCCAGGCCATGATGGGCCTCGAAGCCCTCCTGCAAAGCAACCAGTGGTCCGCCTGGTGGTCCCGCCGCCTCCAACAAGCCGCCTGAACACCACCCCCGGAAATTTGGGCAGACCCCCACCGGGCCGCGCGTCGCGACCGATTTGACACCCGCGCGGGCTTGGGTACACTACCCCGCTCCCCATCGGCCCAGCGTTGTCCGGGCGGGGGAATGACCGGAAATTGATCGGGATTTGATCGGGAACTGTGATGACTGCCGGCAAGATTCGAATCCGCATGGAAGCCTACGACCACCAGGCGCTCGACGCCTCCGCCAAGGAGATCGTCGACCACGCCAAGCGCACCAACGCCCGGGTGGCGGGACCGATTCCGCTTCCGACGCGGATCGAGCGGTACACCGTGCTGCGCAGCCCGCACATTGACAAGAAAAGCCGCGAGCAGTTCGAGATTCGGACGCACAAGCGGATCATCGACATCACCGAGCCTAACGCGCGCACCGTCGAGGCGCTCAACCGTCTGGTCGTGCCCGCGGGCGTGTTCGTGAAGATCAAGGCGTAAATCGCCCCGCCGCGGCCTGATGGCCGAGGTGAAGGACAATCAAGCAGAGTCGTGATCCTCTCCGCCCCGACGGGCGCGATGATCCCCCGCCGAGGCGGGCCTCTGGGAGGTTTGCATCATGGCCGCTGCCCTGCTGGGCCGAAAAATCGGAATGACGCGCGTGTATGACGAATCGGGCAGGAACGTGCCCGTGACGGTCATCCAGGCCGGTCCGTGCTTCGTGAGTCAGATCAAGACCGCGGAGTCGGATGGTTATCATGCGATCCAGATCGCCTTCGAGGACATCAAGGCCCGTCGTTCGACGGTTCCGGTGATCGGTCACGACGCGAAGGCCGGGCTTGCCCCCAAGCGGTTCCACCGCGAGGTGAGGCTGGAGTCGGCCGGCGAGTTTGAGCTTGGGCAGAAGTTGGACCTTGGCGTGTTTGAGAACACGATGTTCGTGGACGTGGTGGGGACGAGCAAGGGCAAGGGTTTCGCGGGCGTCATGAAGCGCTGGGGGTTCAAGGGCATGGGCGCCAGCCACGGAACGGAGCGCAAGCACCGCTCGCCCGGATCGATCTGCGGACGATCGAGCAACCGCGGGACCGGCAAGCCGAAGAAGGGCATCCGGATGGGGGGGCACCTGGGCGACGCGCGAATCACGATCCGCAGCCTGGAGATCATCCGGATCGACAAGGAAAACAATCTGATTCTCGTAAAAGGCCCCGTTCCGGGGGCGAACAACGGGCTGCTGATGATTCGAGAGGCCACGCGTCTCTACAAAGGAAAGGCCAACAGGCTCAAGGCGTCGTAAGTCGTCCGCCGTGCGGCGGTAAGCCCGAAACTGCGACGCCCCGACAACCCGGCCCCAGGACCGAGTCGTGGAACTCGACTCCCTTGCCCGGCAGGACCGCCGGCCGAGGTTCCGCGGCGCCCAAGACGCATTCGCCCCAGGCGAACCGCAGGTGAAGCACCATGATCGAAATCCCAGTCCATAATGCCAGCGGCGAACAGGTCGGGGCCGTTCAGCTCGATGAACAGGTTCTGGGCGGGGAAGTCCGCCACATCCTGCTCAAGCAGGCCTACGTCCGCTCCCACGCCAATCGCCGCCAGGGGACCAGCGCCACCAAGAACCGTTCCGAGGTGGAAGGTTCGACCCGCAAGCTCTACCGCCAGAAGGGCACGGGCAACGCGCGTCGCGGTTCGATCCGGGCCAACATTCTTCGCGGCGGCGGACGCGGCCTGGCGAAACGACCCAAGTCGTGGCGTCAGGCGATGCCGATCAAGATGCGTCGCCTGGCGAACCGCAACGCGGTGCTCGCCAAGGCGGTGGATGGGGAGGTCCGGCTGATCGATGACTTCCGCTTTGAGAAGCCCAGCACCGCCGCGTTCGTCAGGCTGCTTTCCGCCCTCAAGATCGACCGTTCCTGCCTTGTCGCCCTGCCCTCGACCACGGGCGAGTTCCAGGCCACCGCCCGTTCAGCATCAAACCTTCCGGCGGTCAATCTCACCCGCGTGGAACAGCTCCACGCCTTCGAAATCCTCAATCACCGGTATCTACTGGCCGACCGCGCATCGTTCGAGGCTTTCCTCGAGCGCGCCGCGGCTGAGATGCCCCGCCGTCGCAAGCAGGAGGCCGCCTCGTGATCGACGCCACCTACATCATCAAGCGACCGCTGATCACCGAGAAGTCGACCTGGGAGGGTGTTTCGCGCAACCGCTACAGCTTCCTGGTCGATCGGCGGGCGACCAAGCCGCAGATCCGGGCGGCGATCGCGCAGCTCTACAACGTGCGCGTGGACAAGGTCTCGACGCAGATGCGCAAGGGCAAGTACCACCGCACGCGTTTCGGCCCAGCCAAGGGTTCGGACTGGAAACGCGCGACCGTTCAGCTTCACCCCGAGGACCGCATCGAACTCTATTGAGACGGAACCGATCCGGACCCGCCCCTGGGGTCCAGGCAGGATTAAGATCATGGCGATCCGAGTCTATAAACGAACATCCGCCGGCCGGCGCAACGCCTCGGTCAACATGCACGTGGAGGTGACCAAGAGCACCCCGGAGAAGTCGCTGCTGCGCCCGATTCAGAAGAACGGCGGGCGCAACCACCACGGCAAGATCACCGTCCAGCACCGCGGGGGCGGGCACAAGCGGCGTTACCGCCTGATCGACTTTTCCCGCAGCCGTATCGGCGTCGAGGGGCGGGTGGTCGGGATCGAGTACGACCCCAACCGTTCGAGCAACATCGCCCTGATCGAGTACCCCGACGGCGAGCGGCGGTACATCCCCGCGCCGGTGGGTCTGACCGACGGCGACACGGTGATTTCGAGCAACGAACCGGTCGATCCCCGGCCGGGCAACGCGATGCCGATCCGGTGCATTCCGGCGGGTCTTAACCTGCACAATATCGAGATGGTTCCGGGCAAGGGAGGGCAGCTCTGCCGCGCCGCGGGAACGTATGCCCGGCTGACCAACAAAGAAGGCAAGTGGGCGACGCTGGTGTTCCCCTCGGGCGAGATCCGGCAGGTGTCGCTCGAGTGCCGGGCGACGGTGGGGCAGGTGGGCAACACGGACCATTCGCAGGTGCGCATCGGCAAGGCCGGTCGCTCGCGGCACCTGGGTCGCCGTCCGGTGGTTCGCGGGGTTGCGAAGAACCATCACGACCACCCGCTGGGCGGCGGTGACGGCAAGAGCAAGGGCAACCGACCTCCGGAATCGAAGACGGGCGTTCCCTCCAAGGGCGGGCGAACCCGCCACCGGGGCAAGGCCTCGGACAAACGCATCATCCGTCGGCGCGTCAGCAAGCGCTATGGGCAGCTCAAGCTCTGACCTGAACTCCACGCGGAACCCAAACCATGGCGCGATCCACCAAGAAAGGCCCGTTCGTCGACTTCAAGCTCTACCGCAAGGTGGAGAAGCTGCAGCAGATGAACAAGCGCGAACCCATCAAGACCTGGGCCCGCGCCTGCACGATCGTCCCGGAGTTCGTCGGGCAGACGTTTCTGGTCCACAACGGAAAGAATTTTCAGAACGTGTTCATCACCGAAGACATGGTCGGGCACAAGCTCGGAGAGTTCAGCCCGACGCGCGTCTTCCGGGGTCACACGGCTGGGACCAAGGCGCAGCGCGCCGCCGGAAGCGCGAAAGGTTGACGATCCCCCGACTCCTCCGCATGGAGCGTGAATAACGATGCCCTACACCAACGTCCACCGCACCGCCCGCATCAGCCCGACCAAGGCCAGGCCCGTCATGGACCTGATCCGCAAGCGGCGCGTCGACGAGGCGCTCACGATCCTGAGCATGTCCAAGCGGCGTGCCGCGGTCATGATCCTGGATTCGCTCAAGGCCGCGATCGAGAACGCCCGCGAAGTCGGCGAACTGACGAACGAAGAGATGCGGCGCCTGCGCGTGGTGGACGCCCGCGTGGACGGGGGCCCGACGATGAAGCGCTTTCAACCCAAGGATCGCGGGCGAGCGCACCCGATCCTCAAGCGGACGAGCCACCTGACGGTCGGCGTGGACGTGGTCTGATCGGATGTGAAGGGATACGCGGGAAGCCAGGCACAGAACACCGCAGCAAGGACACGGCAAGGCATGGGTCAAAAAGTTCATCCATTCGGATTCCGCGTCGGCATCACCGAAGCCCACAAGAGCCGCTGGTACGCGCCCAAGGCCCTGTACGGTGAGCTGCTGGTCGAGGACGAGAAGATCCGCAAGTTCTGCGATCAGCGTCTCAACCGCCGCCCGCCCTTCGCCGCGGTGAGCGACATCAGCATCGAGCGGACCCGCGAGGAGCTCAAGGTGATTGTCCGGACTGCGCGGCCGGGGCTGGTGATCGGCCCCAAGGGCGCGGAGATCGACGCGCTGACGCAGGAGCTACAGCGGATGACCGGGCGCAACGTGTCGATCAACTGCGTCGAGATCGGCAACCCGGATCTTGAATCCCAGCTCGTGGCCGAGAGCATCGCCGAGCAGATCAAGAAGCGCGTCGGGTTCCGTCGCCTGATGAAGATGAAGGCCGACTCGGTGATGGCGGCCGGGGCCAAGGGCGTGAAGATCATGCTCTCGGGTCGCCTGGGCGGGCACGAGATGAGTCGCAGCGAGGACATCCGCCTGGGGGCGATTCCGCTCCAGACGCTCCAGGCGAACATCGACTACGGGTTCGCGAAGAGCCTGACGACCTACGGGGTGATCGGCGTGAAGGTGTGGATCTACAAAGGCCTTTACGAGGAACTCAAGGAAGGTGAAATCGAATCCCGCGCCGCGGGCGCAAGACCGCGTGCCCGAGGCCGCCGCTGAGGCTCGCCGGACGAGAGGCCCCGTTTGATTGTGAAGTTTGAACCGACAGGATTATTCCCATGCCCCTGATGCCCAAACGTGTGAAGTTCCGCAAGCAGCAGCGTGGCCGCGTGCGCGGCGTGGCGCAGCGCGGCAACTATGTGGCGTTCGGCGAGTTCGGCCTCCAGTGCCTGGGCACCGGTTGGCTCAGCGCCCGGCAGATCGAAGCCGGGCGCGTCGCCGCGACGCACTTCCTCCGCCGCGAGGGGAAGATCTACACCCGCGTGTTCCCGGACAAGCCCATCAGCAAGAAGCCGCTTGAGACTCGAATGGGCAAGGGCAAGGCCGAGCCGGAATACTGGGTGGCGCGGGTTCGGCCGGGAACCGTCCTGTTCGAGATCGCGGGGGTTCCAGAGGATCTTGCCCGCGCGGCGCTGGTGCGCGTGGCGCACAAAATGCCCTACCGTTGCCGCTTCATCACCCGGCGTCACGCCTGACCCCCGGACATCCCGACACCCCGACACGCGACATTGAGATTTTCGCCATGAAGGCCACTGAAACACACGGCATGAAAGACCAGGAGCTGACCGAGGAGGTCGGCCGCCTGCGCACCCGGCTGTTCGAGCTTCGCACGCAGGCGGTGACGCAGAAACTGGAGAACCCCCGGCAGATCCGCGACATCCGCCGCGATATCGCCCGCATCAAGACCGAACTTCGGCAACGTGAAATCCAACGGCAAGGGGCCGGCGCATGACTGACGCAACCAAGACCACACGTAAACCGCTCGCCGGCACCAAGATCGGCGTCGTCACCAGCGACCGCCGCGACAAGACGCGCACCGTCTCGGTCGAGTTCCTGGCCCGGCACAGCAAGTACGGCAAGTTCCTCAAACGCCGCACCCGTTTCCACGTGCATGACCCGGAGAACGCCTCGAAGCTCGGCGATCGCGTCGAGATCGCCACTTGCAGGCCGATCAGCAAGACCAAGAGCTGGCGCCTGGTGCGGGTGATCGAAGTCGCCCCGATGCAGATCGCGCCCATCGAGGCGCCGACCGTCTGATCCTCCGGCAGCACAGCCCCAAGCCACTAAGGTATTCGCCATGATTCAAGCCGAATCCAGAGTAGACGTCGCCGACAACACCGGCGCCAAGATCGCATACGTGATCCGGGTGCTCGGGGGATCGACCGGCCGGGGACAGTTCACCCGCCGCACCGCCAGCGTCGGGGACCGGGTCATTCTCTCGGTCAAGAAGGCCCTTCCCGGAGGCGACATGAAGGCCGGGAGCGTGGTCAAGGGCGTGGTCGTGCGTACCCGGTATCCCGTGCGGCGTCAGGACGGGAGCTATGTGAGGTTCGATCGCACGGCGGTGGTCCTGATCGACGATGACGGCAACCCCAGGGGGACGCGTATTTTCGGCGCCGTCGCCCGCGAGCTGCGCGAGCAGAACTACCTGAAGATCGTTTCCCTGGCGTCTGAAGTGGTGTGAGTCGCCGACGGCGATCCAGAGAGAACCCCCGCGTTTCCATAGAGAGCAACACGATGGCCCGACACGTTCGAAGAGATGACCTGGTGATCGTCACCGCGGGCAGCGACCGCGGCCGGCAGGGCCGCGTTTTGCGGGTGCTGTCCAAGGAAGGGCGGGTGATCGTCGAGGGCGTGAACGTCCGCAAGCGTCACATGCGCCCCAACGCGGCCAATCCGCAGGGCGGGGTGATCCACAAGGAGATGTCGATCCACATCTCCAACGTATCCCCGGTGGTGGACGGCAAGCCGACACGGGTCCGGTTCGTGACCCGAGAGGATGGTTCGAAGGTCCGCGTGGCGGCCCGCACCGGTCAGCAGATCGGCCCGGAGCTTCGGAAAGCGAGGCAATAACCATGGTTCCAAGGCTCAAGCAACAATTCATCGATCAGGTCGTTCCGAAGGCGCAGGAGCAGTTCGGCATCAGGAACAAGATGGCCGCGCCGCGCCTGGAGAAGATCGTCCTGAACGTCGGGCTTGGCAGGCAGCTCGAGGGGACGAAGCTCAACGCCAAGGCCCGCGCGCAGGTGGTGAGCGACCTGGGGGTGATCTCCGGTCAGCAGCCGGTGGTGAACAAGGCCAAGAAGTCAGTCTCGAACTTCAAGGTTCGCGCCGGGTACGAGGTGGGCGCGATGGTGACGCTGCGGGGCAACCGCATGTGGGAGTTTCTCGACCGGCTGATCTCGCTGGCGATCCCGCGCATCAAGGACTTCCGCGGGCTGCCGGTCAAGAGCCTCGACGGACGGGGGAACTACGCCTTCGGCGTGACGGAGCAGGGCGTTTTCCCGGAGGTGGACATGGCCAACGCCGAGTTCTCGCACGGGATGAACATCAACCTGATTTTCCGCAACAGCGACAACGAGAAGTCCGTGTTCGTGATGCGCGAGCTCGGCTGGCCGTTCGTAAGGGAAGACGAGGACAAGCGAAACTGAGGCCCCCCCGGAAATCGGCCCCTCGGCCCCCGGCCCCCGGAGCACGACATGAGTTCCAAATCAACGACACTGAGAAATGAAAACGTCCGCAAGATGGTGCTCAAGTACGCCGAGCGCCGTCGTCAGCTCAAGGACGCCAAGGACTACGCGGCGCTGCAGCGGCTGCCCCGCAACGCCAGCCCCACGCGTCTGCGAAATCTGTGCGCGTTGACGGGCCGGTCTCGCGGCGTGTATCGAAAGTTCAAGATCTCACGGATCATGCTCCGTGAGCTTGCCCTCGAGGGCAAGATTCCCGGCATGCGAAAGGCCTCGTGGTAAGCGGAGGCGGCCACGCCTCGCGCCACGCCCCTTCAGGCTGATAAAGTCAACGGAGAGCGCTGGATGTCATACTCGGACACGATCGCAGACATGCTCACTCGCATCCGCAACGCGGCACGCAACCGCGCCAAGCAGGTGGATTGCCGAAACTCCAAGATCTGCCAGGGCATCGCCCGGGTGCTCATGGAGGAGGGCTACATCATCGGCCACACCGTCATTGAAGACGGTCGCCAGGGCATTTTGCGCATCGAACTCAAGTACGGGCCCAACGGCGAGCAGCTCATTCAATCGATCCGGCGGCAGAGCAAGCCCGGATGCCGCGTGTACAGCAAGGTCGAGCAGCTCCCAAGGCCCCTGGCGGGGCTGGGCATCGGGATCGTCAGCACCTCCAGCGGGGTGCTGAGCGACCGCCAGGCGCGCCAGAAGCGCATCGGCGGCGAGCTGCTATGCACCGTCGAGTGATCCCGCGGCCCGCGACCCCCGCCTCCGCACCGCCCAAGCGAATCAAAGAGCCTCAGACGGAAGTACGACAATGTCACGAATCGGCAAAAAACCCATTCCCCTGCCCGGCAACGTCAAGGTGTCGGTGCAGGCCAACCAGGTGACGGTGGAGTCCGGCGCCAACCGCCTGAGCATCACCCATCGCCCCGAGGTGACCGTCCGCGTGGACAACGACACCAAAGAGGTGGTGGTGGAGCGTCGGCAGGACAACCGCGTCTCCCGCGCGATGCACGGGCTGACCCGCGCGCTCATCAGCAACATGATCCTGGGCGTGACGCAGGGCTTCTCGCGGGAGCTGGAGATCAACGGCGTGGGGTGGGGCGCGAAGGTCCAGGGGATGAAGGTGGTGCTCAACATCGGGTACGCCGACGCGAAGGAGATCGCGATCCCAACGGGCGTCAAGGTGGACGTGCAGGGCAACCGCGTGAAGATCTCCGGGGCCGACAAGCAGAAAGTGGGGCAGCTCGCCGCGGAGATCCGCTCCAAGCGCAAGCCCGAACCCTACAACGGAAGAGGCATCAAGTACGTCGAGGAAAAGATCGTCCGCAAGCAGGGCAAGGCGTTTGCCAGCGGCGGGTGATCGAAGACCCGCGGTTTCTCCCTTGCTCGGAACTGACCGATAACGGCCCAGAGCCACCTGGAACGAAAGACCATGAATCAGGCCATGCTCAAACAGGTTCGCCGCGAGCGTCGCAAGCGCGGGATCCGCAAGCGCGTGTTCGGCACGCCGGACAGGCCCCGGCTGACGGTGACCCGCAGCCTCAAGCACATTTACGCTCAGCTCGTCAACGACCTCGACGGCAAGACCCTCGTGTGCGCCGGATCGGTGCAGGACCGCATCGCCGACGGCGGCAACAGGCAGGGCGCGGCGAAGGTCGGCGCGCAACTGGCTGAGCGCGCCAAGGCCGCGGGCGTCACGCGGGTGGTCTTCGACCGCAACGGTTTTCTTTTCCACGGCCGCGTCAAGGCGCTGGCCGACGCCGCCCGCGAAGGAGGCCTCAAGTTTTAGCTTGCCCCGGCAGGGCGGACCCCCCGTCCCGCCGCCGCATGAGGACACACAATGGCCGAAATGATCACCTCCGAATCTCAAAGCCTCGAATCCACCACGGTGGGCATCTACCGCACCGCCACCGTCGTCAAGGGCGGGCGGCGCTTCAGCTTCGCCGCGCTCGTGGTCGTGGGCGACCGCAACGGGAACGTCGGGCTGGGCTACGGCAAGGCGCCGGGTGTTCCGGCCGCGATCGAGAAAGCCCAGAAGTACGCCCGCAAGAGCCTTTCCCACATTACCCTCAAGGGAGGGACGCTCCCGCACGGGGTGACGGGCAGGTTCGGCGCGTCTTCGGTGCGGCTGATTCCGGCGGCGCCGGGGACGGGCGTCATCGCGGGCGGCACGGTCCGCGCGGTGCTTGAGATGGCGGGAATCCGCG
>JBGTFI010000104.1:0-5247 GCA_041747335.1 Phycisphaeraceae bacterium
CTGCCGCCTCGGCCCAGGTGACGATGCAGTCGACGGGGATGCTTCTTCAGGCGATGGCGGGATTCCTCCAGGCGGCGGGGGAGGCGCTGGCGGAGAAAAATGGCCATTAGCAGTTAGCGGTTAGCCGTTGGCGGCTGACTCCTGTCTCCCGACCCCCGTTTCCCGACGCCCGTCTCCCTGTCGTCATTTCCCAGTTCTCCTGATTGTTCTTATCCAACCGTCACAGGCGCAAAAGTGTGCCATCCGGGGCGGGGCGCTTCGAGGCTGGGCCTCAAGAGCCGATAAGTACACATGGCCCGGCCGACCCGATGGGAGGCATCCCAGGGGGCGGATCGGGCGGGGAGAGCATCCATGACTCAGACCCTCATCAGCTTCGAGCGCAGCAGGCCGGCCTGGTCGATCTTCAACCGCGCGATCACGGAGGTCGCGGAATCCGTCTGGGGCATGACCGGCGGACGCCGTCGGCGGCTGCTGCTTCAGACGGCCTGTGAAATGGACCTGACGTATCACACGGATGCGATCGAGCTGATCCCGCGGTGGGTGGCGCGGTTTCCGCTGTTTCAACTCGGCGGCGGCGGGGCGCTCTACGACGGGCTGCGGGGGCGGTTTCTCAACGTCCCCGTAAGGGTGTTCGACTATTGCCCGCGCGAGGGGGGTTCGTGGCGGACGGTGGTGGTGTTCGAGCTGCGCCACGGCGCGGTCCCGCGCTTCGCCCTTTGGCCGGCGGAATCGGGGATTGATCCGAGCAAGGCCGTGGGCAAACGCGCCGAGCAGCTCCCGGCGACGGGACGAAGGGGGTTTGACCAGAAGTATCACCTCTTCGCCTCGAACCACACCAGCGTGCGGGCGCTCTTCCACCGCCGGGCGCTGGATTACTTTGAAGCGCACGGCGGATGGCGGGTGGAAGGCGGCGGCCGATGGATCGCGATTTATCGGGAGGGCGTGCGAGCGCATCCGAGGAAGCTGCGCGAGTTCCTGATGGACGTCTTTCAGGCGTTTCGGCCGCTGAGGTTGGGGTGAGGCGTGCTTGTGAGTTGTGTGTTGTGTGTTGGGGGGAGAGCGTTGGTGCGTCCGCTTCGCTTGACGCACCCTACGCGCGCTCCTTATCCCGCCGGGCGGTGCGGTTGGAAGACAGTCCGGCGCAGTTGCGCCGCTTCGCGTGTCGCTTCTCTGGCGATCTCGTAGAGGCGCTGCTGGCTGCGCACGGGGGGGTCTTCGCCGGGGGAGAGCTTTGTGTAGCGGCCGTCGGGCGTAAGTTCGTGGGCTTTGACGTTGTCGGCCAGGCAGATGTGGAGGATGTCGATGAGCTTCTGTTTGCTCGCGGCGTCCTCGATGGGGGTGAGCAGCTCGACGCGGCGAAGGAGGTTGCGGGGCATCCAGTCGGCGCTGGAGATGAAGACTTTTTCCTCGCCGCCCTGGTGGAAGTAGAGGATGCGGGCGTGTTCGAGGAAGCGGTCGATGACGCTGACGACGCGGATGTTCTCGCTCACCCCCGCAACGCCCGGCCGCAGGCAGCAGATGCCGCGGACGTTGAGGCGGATCTCGACGCCGGCCTGGGAAGCCTCGTAGAGCGCGTGGACGATGCTTGGTTCGACCAGCGCGTTGATCTTGGCGAGGATCAGCGCGGGCTGGCCCTGTTTTTTTCGTTCGGTTTCGCTCTGAATAAGCTCGATCAACCGCTCGCGGAGGGTGACGGGGGCCATTTCGAGCTTGCGGAAGGCCTGCGGTTCGGAGTAGCCGGTGATGGCGTTGAAGAACTGCGAGGCGTCGACGCCCAGGTCGGCATCGGCGGTGAAGTAACTGGCGTCGCAGTAGAGGCGTGCGGTGGATTCGTTGTAGTTTCCGGTGCCGAAGTGCATGTAGCGGCGCAGGCCGTCAGGCTCGCGGCGGACGACCAGGCAGCACTTGGCGTGGGTCTTGAGGCCACGCACACCGTAGATGACCTGCACGCCCTCGAGCTCGAGGGCGCGGGCCCATTCGATGTTTCGGGCTTCGTCGAATCGGGCTTTAAGCTCGACGACGGCGGTGACATACTTGCCCTTCTGCGCGGCGCGCATGAGCGCGGCGACGATGGGGCTGTCGCCGCTGGTGCGGTAGAGAATCTGCTTGATGGCCAGGACATCGGGGTCGGCCGCGGCCTCCTCGATGAAGCGCTGGACGGGGTCGAAGGACTCGAAGGGGTGGTAGAGGAGGATGTCGCGGGCGGCGATGGCGTCAAAGACCGGTTCGGTGGGATCGACTATCGGGCTTTGCTGCGGGGGCCAGTGCTCGTTGCGCAGGTCGTCGAATCCGCTGAGGTTCGCCAGGGCCATGAAACCCGCCAGGTCCAGCGGGCCGGGGATGCGGTAGGTGTCCTCGTCGGCGACGCCCAGGGCCTCCTGGAGGAAAGCGCACTGGTCATTGCCGACGCGGGCATCGATCTCCAGACGTACGCAATCGCTCTGCTTGCGGGCCTCGAGGACGGCCTCCATCTGTTCCATGAGGTCGGCGGCGAGGTCTTCGCGGACGATGAGATCGGCGTTGAGGGTGATGCGGAAGGGGATGCACTCTTCGATTGTCTCGCCGGGGAAGAGGCGGTCGATGAAGTGCGCGACGAGGTCTTCAAGAAGGATGTATTCATAGCGAGCGGTCGCGGCGGGCAGGGAGATGAAACGGCTGAGCTTCTTGCCTAACGAGATGAAGGCATAGCGCGGGCGGGCGGGATCGCCCCCCGGAACCGCCGCCGGATCCGGCGCCAGCCGGACGCCCAGGCGCAGGACGAGGTTCATCAGGAGGGGAAAGATCGCATCGGGTTCGATGGCGCGCGGGGTGAGGAGGGGGAAGACCTCATCCTCGAAAATGCGGCGGGCGTGGTCGTGCTGATCGGCGGTGAGGTCGGCGGGTCTGACGCAGCGGACGCCGTGGAGTTCGAGCAGGGGGGTCAGCTCGCGGGCGAAGCAGTGCTGCTGGTCGTCGACGAGCCGTCGGACGCGCTCGTGGATGGCCTGAAGCTGTTCATGGGGCGAGAGATGTGAGGCGTCCTTGCGCACGACGCCCTGGGCCCGCAGGAGCTGGATGCCCCCGACCCGGACCATCATGAACTCGTCGAGGTTGGATCCGGTGATCGCCAGGAAGCGGACACGTTCGAGAGGGAGGTTGGCCGGATCGCGGGCTTCGCCCAGGACGCGGTGGTCGAACTCGAGCCAGCTCAGGTCGCGATTGATCAGGGTGTGGGATGGATCGTGGGGCTTGTTCATGTGTGTGTGGTTCGGCCGACGCGCAGCACGACGCGCATGCCGTAGGTCTGCTCGAACATGTCGGCCTTCTGCCGCATGGCCATCTGCTCGATGCTCAGGTCGTCGATGTCGGGGACGGTGATGATGAACTTGCCGGGTTTTCGTGAGATTTCCAGGCTCCGGACGCGCTGGCTGTGGGATCGTTCGAGGGCGTCGGCGACGCGGAGGATGGCGGCGAGCTTGGCGACCGCAATGCGGCTTTCGCGGTCGAGCGTCGCGTACCCGAAGTGGGTGGGTTTGGGCGCGGCGCGGCGGTGATAGCGGGCGACCAGGGCGACCAGGAGCAGGTCTTTCGCGCCCAGCCCGAAAAGCTCGCTGTTCTGGATGAGGTACATCGAGTGCTTGTGATGGCTCTTGAAGCTGATGTAGAGGCCCACTTCGTGGAGGATCGCGGCCACGTGCAGGAGCAGGTCGAACTTGGGGGGAAGCTGGTGCTCATCCGCAAGGGCCTGGAAGAGTGTGCGCGAGCGGGCGGCGACGTGCGCGCCGTGGGCCTCGTCGAAGTGGTACTTTCGGCCCAGCTCGATCGCCGAGCGGATCACCTGCTGCCGGAACTCGGGCGTCCACACGGTTAGCGAAGCGAGCTCGCTGATCAGCCCGTCGCGCATGCTGCTGACGGCGACGTGCAGGTGGTCGACGCCCACCCCGCGGGCGAGTTCGAGGAAGGTCAGCAGCGCCGGCCCGAGGGTTTCGGCGTCGGGGAAAGAGAGGCGGTACTTCTGGACCAGTTCATCGACGGACAGGGCCAGTATCTCGTCGGTGAGCGCTTCGAGGGGTATGAGATCCAGGCGCACCGGGCGTCGGCCGTCCCATTCGGTGTGGAGGTGCGCGGCGGCGAACCGGGCGTCGCCGCCCATGACGGCCAGGCGGATCGGCCCATCGAGGTCGGCCTCCTGTCGGAACTGGTTGACCATGCGCTGGGCCTGGTTGCGCATGATCTGTCGGTGCCGGCCGACGGGAGCGCGGTAGGTTTCGAGCGCTTCGCGCATGCGCAGGGAGCCGACGCGGAAGGTTCGGGCGGCCTCGATGGTCTTCCCGCGCAGGACGAGCAGCTCGGTGCTGCCACCGCCGACCTCGGCCACGAGGGTGGGGGAGTCGGCCCAGTTGGGGCGCTGGTCGATGAGGGATTGCGCCGCGTGGTAGGTCAGGCGCGCGACTTCCGCTTCATCGAGGACTTCAACTTCGATGCCCGTGGCGATGAAGATGCGGTCGAGGAAGGCCTGGCTGTTGAGCGCTTCGCGCACGGCGGTGGTGGCCACCGCACGGAGCTGCCGTGCGGGGTCCAGGCCGTACTCACGCAGCTTCAGGGCGAAGGAGCGCAGTGCCTTGACGCACAGCTCGATGGTTTCGCGGGAGATCTCGCGCTGGGTGAAGGTGTCCTTGCCGATGCTGATGGTCTGCTGGAGTGTTTCGAGGGTGTCGATCCGCCCGTCGGCGTGAACCTGCGCGATCTTCATGCGCACGGAGGTGCTGCCGACGTCAATCACCGCCAGCACGCGCGCGATCTGGGCGGCGATCTGGCCGGGCGGGGCGGGAGGGACGCTGGGAGAGGAGGTCATGCGGCTGGATCATTTCTTGGACAGGGCGCGCCGTTCAAGCTCGATCTTCGCCCACGCGGCGACGCCCTTGACGGCGGCGTCGTCCCCGAGTGCGGCGGTGACGATCTTGAACGTTCCGTGGAAGGATTCCATGACGCGCTTGTTGACCGTCTTGGACACTTCGCTGAGGTAGAGGTCTGGCAGCGCTTCGACCAGCCCGCCGCCCAGGACCACGACATCGGGCGCGAGGAGGTGGATGACGCCCGCCAGCGCGTGCCCGAGCATCTTCGCGGCGTCGCGGATGATCCGTTCGACGGCGACATCGCCGCCCTCGATCGAGGCGCGCAGGACGCTGCTGCGGATCTTGGAAAGGTCCGAACCCGCCTTCTCCTGGAGTACCGGCGCCGCGCCGCGATAGGCCGCCGCGGCCGCGG
>JBGTFI010000105.1:0-2997 GCA_041747335.1 Phycisphaeraceae bacterium
GCCGCCGCGATCGCCGACGCGCGCGATCTCAAGCCCGCTCGCATTCTCGACTACTGCGCCGGCAGAGGAACCAAAACCCGTCAGCTTCTTTCGGCGCTTCCCCCAGCACGCGTCTACGCCACGGACCGCGACTCGGACCGATTGGACGAACTGACCGCCTCCATCCGCGATCAGCCGCGTCTGACCGTCGTGCCCATGACCCACCTCCCGGCCATGCTTCCCAAGTCCGGTGTCGATCTGCTGGTGCTGGACGTTCCCTGTTCCAACACCGGCGTTCTCGCCCGCCGCCTCGAAGCGCGCTATCGCTTCAGCGATCGTTCGATCGAATCCCTCGTCCGCCTGCAGCGGGAGATCCTCCGCGCCGCCATGCCGCTGGTGAAACCCGGCGGGCACGTGCTGTACACCACCTGCAGCGTCGACGAGCGCGAGAACCACCGGCAGGTCGAGTCGGTCAAGGTTGAATACCGCGCCACCTTGCTGCGGGAACAGCTCACGCTTCCAGCCGGGCGGGGCGCAACCTATCACGACGGCGGCTACTTCGCCCTGATGCGCACGGGCGATTAGCGCCCGCGCACGCGGCCTACAGCACGATCCGCTCGTTCACCGCGTCAAAGTGCGCGACCTTCCCGTGTTTCCACCCGAGCATCGCCATCTGCAGCGCCGTCTGCACGTGGTAGGCGAGCTGCATCGGGCTGAACGTCTCCTTGTTCCTCGATCGCGCACACTGCAGAAGGTTCTTCCAGTGATGGGCGGTGTCTTCAGGCTGCTCGATCACGAACTGCTGCGGCTGGCGGGCGCCCGGCTCGCGGATAGGCGTGAACATTATGTGCTTGCCGCGGATCCACAGCGACCCCTCCCACCCGCGGATGACCGGCGAACGCTGCCCCGACCCGCGCGGTTCGGTCGTCTGGAAGTCGTTGGCCTGCGTTCCGGGATGTGAGATCGTGATCTTCTCCGGGTACTCCGCCAGCAGGTTGAACGTATCGGGCACGCTGCGCAGCTCATACTCGTAGCGGTGGATCCCACCGGTGGCGACCACCGTTTCAGGGAACGTCACGCCCAGAACGTCCACCACCTGCGTGAGGCTGTGGGGGTAGAGGTCCGTCGCCGGTCCACCGGCGTAATCCTCGAACAGCCGCCAGCGGAAGAAGCGATCCACGCTGAAGGGAACGTTCGGCGAATCGCCCACGAACGCCTGCCAGTCGAGGTCTTTGCCGGGTTTCGCGTTCGCATCCGGCACTTCCATCCCGCGCTCGCCCCAGTCGCCCACGCGGAAGAAGCCCGTTTCCCCCGAAAGCGGCCGCCCGATCACGCCTTCCCGCACGAGCTGTTTCATCTGCCGCCACACCGAATCGCTCATCGCCTGCGTCCCGAGCTGGAACACGCAATCCGAGGCCGCGGCCACCCGCGCCAGGTTCTTCGTCAGCTCGAATTGACGCCAGTGCGTCACCGGCTTCTCGCAGTACACATCCCGTCCGGCCTCGATCGCGTCGATCGACTGCTGCCCGTGGTGGTGATCCGGCGTGGCGATGCACACCAGATCGACGTTCGGATTCGCAAGCAGTTCCCGGTAGTCCGAATACCCGTCGAGAATCCCGTGCTTCTCCATCGCCGCACTCAGCCGCGGACGGTACACGTCGCACGCCGCGACCAGCTCGATCAGCTCGCCCTCGGTCTTAAGGTGTTCGAGCAGGTCCAGATGCCACGATCCCCGGCCGCCGCACCCGATCATCCCGATCCCGATGCGCTCGTTCGCGCCCAGGACGTTCGCGGAGGCGCGCCGGTAGGCGGGCGTCGCGGCGATCGCGGCGCCCAGGGCGGTGGTCTGAATGAACTGACGGCGAGTTGTTGAACTTTGGTTTGTCATGACAGGCTCCTTGGGAGCAGGGGGGTAAGGTCAAGGCGCGGCCGTCACACTTTCCGTGTCCAGCCACGCCCGGTAGCCCGCTTCGATGGTCTCTGCCCGCTGCTCACCGTCCCAGACGCCCACGCCGTATGTGAGCGTGATCGGCCCTTCGCAACGGACGATCAGCGGGTCTTCATGAAGATTCAGCGTGGCGCTCAGATACGCGAACGGTTCCGTCATCGTGAACCACCGCGCCGGGCGCGGGTTGGCGGGATGATCGAAGAAAGCCACCGTCACCATGCGATCCCCCGCGCCCGCGACATAGGCACACCACCGGCCGGGCGTCAGACGCTCGCTCCCGCGCACCACCTGGCCCCGCACGGTGACATCCCCCTCATCCGTCAGGAATTGCCCGTCCCTGTCCATCGCCTCGATGAACCGCGCGCCAAGCCCGAAGTAATGGTTCCCGGTCAGCTCGATCTGCTCCCGCCCGTCACCGGCCGCCAGGACGCTGCGCCAGGTCAGCAGGGTCACAGCCGGGTTCTTCTGACTCGCCGCCTGGATCGAACGGCGCTCCATCGCGATCTGTCGCCCATCCGGCGCCGTCCAGTCGATCACCGCATCATCAAACCCCTCGTCGCCCGGCTGGGGCGGCTCGAGGTGAATCTGCCGGCCGTTCACCTGCGTGTCGCCCTCAGCCCAGAAGTCAACCCCCTCCACGCTCACCGCGAACATCAGCCCATGATGATGAAGGTGGTCCGCCGGCGCATCCCGCAACACGTTCAGTCCCGCGGGCGTACGCAGCTCACTCACATACGGCTTGAAGGCAGCGCCCTCGTGGCGATATGCCGCGACAGGCCGATCCCCCCGCCAAATGCTCAGTGTTTCGCCCTGGCTGACGCACCGCATGGCTGCGGGATCCTCTTTAGACGCGCTTGCCATCACGCCCGCGACCGCCAGGGTGATCACCGCCGGACCCACCGCGCTCCATCCACGGCCGCTCATCTCAGACCTCCCGTCGCGTGCGCCGGCGTCTGGACGTTCGCCAGCACCTTGCGCAGGTGAACGATGCTGCGCGCCGCCTCCTCGATGGTCCCACACTCCACGCTCAGCACAATATCCCGCGGCGCCGCGGCGCAGATCGACGCCAC
>JBGTFI010000106.1:0-12173 GCA_041747335.1 Phycisphaeraceae bacterium
CCGGTCGCTGCGCTCCCTCCGGCGAAGCGGACGACAACGGCTCGCATCCAGAGTAAGATCGAAGCGCCACCCATGTGTGTGAACACGTGTTACCCTTGAGTGCGGACTAAACACACAGCCGGACCTACGCGCCGGGTGCCACTGACGCCGCGCTTACCCTCCCGCCGGCACCCGGCCGGCCGCGCCTTCCGTCGCTTTCACCGGCGACCTGCCCACGGAGTAGTAGGTGAACCCGTGTTCCTGCATCAGTTCCGTGCGGTAGATGTTGCGGCCGTCGAAGATGACGGGGCCGGCCATTTTCTCGTGGATCAGCTCGAAGTCGGGGAACTTGAACTCGTCCCAGTCGGTGCAGATGACCAGGGCGTCGGCTCTGTTCACCGCGTCGATCGCGTTGGGGGCGTACTCGATGGCGTCGCCGAGGGTGGCCCGGCAGGTTTCCTCCGCGACCGCGTCGTAGGCGATGACTGAAGCGCCCCGTTCCACCAGGTGCTTCATTAATGTAATCGACGGCGCTTCGCGGATGTCATCGGTCCCCGGCTTGAAGGCGATGCCCCACACGGCGAAACGTTTGCCCTTGAGGTCGGCGCCGAAGTGCTCTTCGATCTTGGCGATGAAGGCGTGTCGCTGCGCCTGGTTGACCTCGTGCACCGAGGCCAGAAGCTTCGCCGGGCGTGACTTGTCCTCGCCCATGGAGATCACGGCCAGCACGTCCTTGGGGAAGCACGATCCGCCGTAACCCAGGCCGGGATAAAGGAATTGGTTGCCGATCCGCCGGTCGGAGCACATGCCGCGCCGGACCTCGTCCACGTCCGCGCCATAGGCTTCGCAGAGGTTGGCGATCTCGTTGATGAAGGAGATCTTGGTGGCCAGCATCGCATTGGAGGCGTACTTGACCATCTCGGCCGAGGGAATGTCCATGACGAAGATGGGGTTGCCCTGTCGGACGAACGGTTCGTAGAGGTCGCGCAGGCGATCGCCGGTGCCTTTGTCATCGACGCCGATGACGACGCGGTCGGGTTTGTTGAAGTCGTTGATGGCCGCGCCTTCCTTGAGGAACTCGGGGTTGGAGGCCATGAAGAACTTCTTGCCGGTGTGCTTTTCAATCTCCGCGCGGACGCGGGCGTTGGTTCCCACGGGAACGGTGGACTTGATGACGACGATCTTGGCGCGACGTTCGTCGATGTCGCCGCCGGTGGGGCCGGGGGCCGCCTCGATCGCCTTGCCGATGTCGGCGGCGGCGGCGAGGACGTACTTGAGGTCCGCCCGCCCGCGCTCGTCGCTGGGCGTTCCGACGCAGATGAAGATGATCTCGGCCGAGCGGTAGGCGCGGAGCTTATCGGTCGTGAAGGTCAACCGGCCGGCCTTGTGGTTGCGGCGGATCAGCTCGTCGAGACCTGGCTCGTAGATGGGGGAGACGCCGCGGTTGAGCTTCTCGATCTTGGCCTGGTCCACATCCAGGCAGGTCACGTCGTTGCCGGTGTTGGCAAAGCAAGTTCCGGTGACCAGCCCGACATACCCCGTTCCCACCATCGTCAGACGCATGATGCTCGCTCCTCAAGGCCCGCCCGTCCGTGTCAACGCGGGCCGGTGGTTTCTGGAATCTTACCGCCATCGTCGGCACAAACGGGCGGGGAATGCAATCCGGCAAGATCGGGTGGCCCCGCTGGGGCGTCGCCGAGCCTCTGCCCCAGCCACCCTGCCCGTGCCCCTCCGTTGTGGCGAAACCCCACCGCCGGGCGTAACATCATAACTCTACGGAATCGGGCTGCGCACCGTTCGCCGCCGTCCGATAACGGTTGTGGAATCGCCCCTTGCCCCCCGCGGTCACCGCGAGGTCGCGATCCCGCCCGCCTGCAACCTCCCGGTCACAGCCCTCACGCCATGAAAACCGACGCCCCCGAACCGCTGTTTCGCACTCCCGATGACGAGCTGAGCAAGGTCGAAAAGTACAAGCTCGGGTCTAATTACGCCCGCGGCCACCTGCACGAGGAGTTCCGCGATCCCGCCTCCGATGCGGTGGCGGACGAGACCGAACAGCTCGCCAAGTCGCATGGGATCTACCTCGAATACAACCGCGCCCGGTCCGGCAGGGAAAAGGACTGGATGTACATGGTGCGCATCAGCATTCCGGGGGGCGGGGCGTTCACACGCGGGCACTGGCAGGTGTTCGACGACCTCTCCGAGAAATACACGACGAATCCGGAAGGTCGTCCTTCGCTGCGCGTCACCACACGGCAGAACGTCCAGTTCCACTGGGTGAAGAAACCGCACGTGGTGGAGATCGTGCGGGAGATCGCGAAGACGGGCTTTTTCAGCCTCAACGGGTGCGGCGACAACACCCGCAATGTCATGGGCTGCCCGCTGAGCAGCTTTTCCCTGGACTTCAACGCCAATGCGCTGGCGCGGCGGCTGGGGGAATACTTCCGTCTCCCGGCGGGGCCGCATATTCAGGTGTTCGAGATCGACACCAGCTTCCTGCGCACGCCCGATCAGCACTACGAATACGGGCCGAAACTGCTCAACCGCAAGTTCAAGATCGCCATCGCCGCGGCCCACCGCGATCCGCAGACGGGCAGGCTCCTGCCGGACAACTGCGTCGAGCTCCGCACCAATGAGATCGGCGTGGCGCCGGTGATCGAGGATGACAAGGTCACGGCGTTCCAGGCCTACATCGGGGGCGGGCAGGGGGAGAAGAACGGCAAGACGACGTTCGCCGCGCTGGGGCTGCCGTTCGGGGTCTTTTCCAGCGAGGAGGAGCTTCTCAAAGGCCTCGATGCGATCGTCCACGTGCAGGAGGAGTGGGGCGACCGCAAGAACCGCCACTGGGCGCGGATGAAGTACCTCATCCACGCCATGGGCATCGGGTGGTACCAGGAGCAGGTCCGCGCCCGCGGCGCGACGTTCGATGAGCCGATCCCCGGTTTCGACCACGGCCCACGCTGCCTCCACCACGGATGGATCAAACAACCCTCCAACGGGCTCAACGCCTACGGCGCGTACATCGAGAACGGCAGGATCATCAACGGCCCGGGCGGCAATCTCAAGAGCATGGTCCGCCACCTGATGGACCATTACGACATCGAGCTGATGACCACGCCCAACCAGGACGCGATCTTTACCAACATCCCCGACGAGGCGAAGAGGGACTTCGAGCGCGACCTGGCGGAGTTCGGCTACGGAAAACTTGGCGGCAAGCCGTACTCGACGCTGCGCGTGCTCTCGGGCGCGTGCGTGGGGCTGTACACGTGCCGGCTGGCGTACACGGAATCCGAACAGTTCGAGCCGGAGCTTCTCACGCAGCTCGAGGAGATGGGCTACGGCGACACGGCCGAGTCGATCGGCATCACCGGATGCGAGCGGCAGTGCTTCCGTCCCTCGACCAAGACGATCGGCTGGGTCGGCCAGGGGCCGGACCTCTACGGCCTGAAGATCGGCGGGTCGGAAGACGCCCGCAGGCAGGGCTTCTGGCTCTCGGACGGCGAGAAGTGGTACCTGCGGCAGGTGCCCCGCAAGGAGGTGGCGAACGTCACGGCCGCGCTTTTTGACCACTACCTCGCCCACCGCGAAGGCGAGGAGGAGTCGATGGGCGACTTCCACCACCGCCTCGGCGTGCGGGCGGTGATCGACCACCTCATCGAAAACCCCCGCACCGCGCACCTGATGGAGAAGACGGCCGATGCGCCCTACCACCCGGGTGAGGCGGTGATGTAGGGAAATCAGTTGATGGCGGGTGCCATGCCCTCGTCCTCGTGGGCATGTCGTCGTTCTGGTACTCTGGTGACGCTATGTCCCTCGGCCCGACCAGACAACGAGCCCTTACGTTATTGTCCATGAAGTCATGGTCCAAGCGGCGTGAGGGCATGGAGATGCTTGCGGAGCTTGGTGAACGCGAGCTGATGTATCAGTACGCGATGGTAGATCCGGTACCGGCTGTGGTTGATGTGGCGTGTGAAGCACTTTATCCGGAACCGATACCGCTGCTTCTCAAGACGGTTACCATGGTCAAAGGCGCTGACGCCAATCTTACCATGCGCTACCATATACCGCATGGAAACTACCTTTACGCAGAGAAGCAACTCGTAGAGACCTATAGAAAGCGCAAGAGCAGGCTCACAAAGCACTCGATTGAAGGTGCGGGTCTGGCATATCTAAGGAGCTTCGGAGAGTATCTTCCACGATACCTCAACTGCTGGATGTTAACTTACGCACAGGCCAAAGAGCGGCTCGGGCCGCGAGCGGTCTCAGGTGTCATGCGGATGATCGACTCCGATGGCAGCGACACCTGGTCCCGAGAAGCTGAGTGCGGAGTGGCGGCCGCTGTCGCACTGAGGCGTCTTGATCTGTCGGTACCTGAAGGCCAGATTAGGCGGATGCTTGAAGAGGCAAGCATGGCAATGAAGCCGGATCTCTATACGGCGAGGGAAACGCAAGCCATCCTCCAATGGGTATTATTCGACGCAGGCTTCACAACGGCGATTGACCCCCTCATTGAAGCTGTGCGGGGGGGGATTGGGAATGTGTTGCCCGACCTACTGACCACCTTCTTGCGACGTGGCGAGTTCGCGCGGGTCGTAGCGCTGGCCCAAGAGTTCAATGAATCCCTCATGGTGGACCAGGATGCCTTCCACTTCTGGCCGCTCATTGATCTTCTCCACACCAAGGATATCCAGAGTCCCTATGCGACCGGTCAGAGCCCCAAGTTTGGATGTCGGGGCTATGTTCGAGCGAAGCTTCTCGGCGACGCCCCGCCTCCATGGTGGAAGTGGATGAGCCGGACATGAATGACGTACGGGTTGTAGCCGCCGTTATTGCCCTGAACCCCTCCCACCTCTCCCGCGTTATATCAGCGCACCTTGACCCTCCCACCTGGAGCCTCCCATGCGCTTCCAACCCACCGCCATCCTCCTCGCACTCGCCCTTTTGGCCGCCCCCGCGCTCGCCCAGCCGATCATCGGGCAGGGTGAAAAGCCCCTGCGCACCATCGCCGTGTCCGGCACGGTGACGAAGAAGGTCATGCCCGATGTCATCGTCTGGCACATCACCGTCACCGAGACCCACCCCGACCTCGAACGCGCCTCGCAGGCCTGCGAACGCTCGATCCGCAACGTGCTGACGGCCCTGGATGAACTGGACATCGAGGAAAAGGACATCGAAACCGGTGTGCTGGATGTGCAGCGCATCTTCGAACGCGATCGCTACGGCAACACCGCGGCCTTCCGCCACTTCCAGGTCCGCCGCACGGTCGTCGCGCGGCAGCGGGATCTGTCCGGCTTCGATGCGTTCTACAAAGCACTGCTCAAGGCCGCGGAGGTGGAGCTGAACTTCACCCTCGAAGCCTCGAACATCGAGGAGGTGCGCTACGAAGCCCGGCTCGAAGCGCTCAGGACGGCGAAGAAGAAGGCGGGGGATCTCGCGGCCGTGGTCGATGCGAAACTGGGGCAGGTGCTGACCATCCAGGAGGCGTTCACGCCGATCATTCCACTCTACAACCAGCGCGCGGCCAACTTCGCGATGGCCATCGAGGCCGCCCCCGGCGGCGAGGGCGGCGCGGCCGATGCCGAAAGCGGCACCTTCGCCCCCGGCGCGATCGAGGTGAAGGTGACGGTGAACGCGGTGTTTGAGCTGGAGTAGCGGAGAATGAGTGAGCGAGGTCCGCGTGCCACTGGCGGATTGTCCGCCAACCCAGTAGGTCCGGCTGTGCCGGACACGTCTTAGCCGCTCAGGTGTCCGGCACAGCCGGACCTACGCCACGGATCGCTTTGATCGCCCCGGCGCGGTCCTGCGCTCCGAAGATCGCCGAGGCGGCGACGAGCACCTCCACGCCCGCGGCGACGGCCTGCCTGGCGGTCTTTTCGTTGATTCCGCCGTCGATCTCATGTCGCGTGTGCTCTCCAAGGCGATCACTCAGCCATCGCGCTTTCTCAAGCACCTTCGGCATGAACGACTGCCCCGACCGACCCGGAACGACGCTCATCACCAGCACCAGATCCAGTGCGTTGAGGAAAGGTTCGAGCGGTTCGGCCGGCGTGTAGGGATTGATCGCCATGCCGGGATTCATCCCGCGCCCCCGGATGCGCTCAATCAGTTCCGCCGCATCGATGCCGTTGGGATGAAACGGGCGGCACACCTCCAGGTGGAACGTGAAGCAGTCCGCCCCGGCGTCGGAGAACGCCTCCACGTAATCCCCCGGCCGCTCGACCATCAGGTGAACATCCAGGAACACATCGGGCAGGTGCTGGCGCAGGGCGCGGATCATGTCCGCGCCCATGGTGAGGTTGGAGACGAAGTGCCCGTCCATCACGTCGATGTGCAGCAGGTCGGCCCCTTTGTCGAGCACATCGCGGCACTGGTCGATCATGTGGCCGAAGTCGGCCGAGAGAATCGACGCGGCGATGAGGGGCTTTTTCGGCTTGTCGGTCAGTTTCATCATGGGCCGGCCCGACTCAGAAGTTGAGCGCCCCACCGATGCGGATGTAGGGTTCATCGCTCAGCTCGAAGAGCTGGTCGTCATCGCGCGAGTCGAAGCCGTACCTGAACTCCTGGTGGAACGCCCAGCCGCCCGCCAGGAGCACCTCGAAGTATTCGCACGGACGCCAGCGCACGCCCGCCTCGACGCGCCGCTGAACGAAGAACATCCTGCGGTTGCGGTCATCGCCGTCAATGTGAAACGCCCTTCGGCGGTTCTCAAGCGCTCCGAAAACGGACACCCCGTCGAACAGCCTGTAAGTCAGCGTCACATCCGCGTTGAACGGCAGCGTGACCCGAACGTCGAGGGCCAGCCGATCGGCGGGCTCCCAGTGAATCTGGCTGAAGGGGATGCCCGCGGAATAGTACAGCCGCTCATTCACGGTTCGAGTGTAGGCGATCGCCGGAAGGGGCAGGTCCGGGAAGATCGTGCGGTTGCCGTTGTAGTCGATGATGAACTGAACGCTCGAAAGTTCATCGAGGATGTAGTTGAAGATGAGGTCGGCCTTGCCGTACCACGCGTTGGAGTTGCCGTAGGCGTCGTCCCCCGCGAACCCCGCCCCAAGCAGCGCGGCGATCTGGAGGTTGTCGAACTCTCCGAGGGGAAACGCGATCGCCAGGGAGTGGTCGATCAGCTCGAGGTCCTCACTCAGGGAAGAACTGCCGAAGTCCAGGCTCAGGTGCGTGGCCTCGAACCCTAACCGAATCGGCGCGCGGCCCTGGTCGAGCTTCACCCGCCCCCTGCCCTCGAACACCGTGAGGCTCGCGGAGGTCGAGTCAAGCTCCTCGCCGGCCTGGGCCTCGAGGAACGCTCCGGCCTCGGCGCCACCCTTGTTGAAGAGGTACGCATCGAGGTGCAGCTCCGTCAGCCGCCCCTCCATGAAGGGCGTGAGGATGCGCGGATCGGTCTGGGCTGACGCGGGCGCGGCGGCGAGCGCCACCAGGATCGACACGCAAAGCGACACAACGAGCATTGAAGAAACCGTAAGACGGCATGCGAACAACTGCATGGCTGCTCCTGTCACGAACAAATGAAAAACCTATAAAAACGCTACTTGTCATCCAGCAGTTCAACGCTGTTGAACTTTTTGCCTTCGAGCATCTCGAGGCTGGCTCCGCCGCCGGTGGAGACGTGCGTCACGTTGTCGGCGAGCTTGAACTGCTCGAGGGCCGCGGCTGAGTCGCCCCCGCCGATGATGGTCGTCGCCTCGTGCAGCAGGGTGGCGCGGGTGACCGCGAGGGCGATCTCCTTGGTCCCCACGTCAAACGGCGGAACCTCGAAGGCGCCCATCGGACCGTTCCAGATGACGGTTCTTGCGTGCTCGATGAGCGAGGCGTAGAGCGTCACGGTTCGCGGGCCGATGTCCAGCCCCATCCAGCCGTCGGGGATGACTTCCTTCGAGATGACCGTGAGGGTGTTGTGGCTGATCTCCTGCCCGCAGATGTGGTCCACCGGGAGCATCAGCTTGGCGGGGGATTTGGCGGCCGCGTCGATGATGCGCCGGGCGTCCTTGATGCGATCGTCCTCAACGAGGCTTCGACCGACGCTCTTGTGCTCCGCGGCAAGGAACGTGTACGCCATCGCCCCGCCGACGAGGATCGCATCCACCCTGGTCAGCAGGTTTTCGATCGCCAGGATCTTGTCCGACACCTTGGCCCCACCCAGCACGGCGACGAACGGGCGGCGGGGGTGCTCAATCGCCTCGCTGAGGTAGCGGATCTCCTTTTCCACAAGGAACCCGGAGACGCGAGGTTTGCCGGCCATGGCCTGTGGCACGGCGACCATCGAGGCGTCATCGCGGTGACACGTTCCGAAGGCGTCGTTGCAATAGATCTCCGCCAGAGCGGCGATCTGGGCGGCGAACTGCGGATCGCCCTTCTTCTCGGCTTTGTGGAAGCGCAGGTTCTCGAGCATCATCACGTCGCCGTCCCTGAGCGCCGCGGCGAGTTTTTTCGGCTCCTCCCCGATGCAGTCGCCCGCAAGTGGGACGGGCTTGCCCAGAATCTCCGAGAGCCGCTCAGCGGCGGGCTTGAGGCTGAACTTCGCCTCGAAGCCTGTCCCTTCCGGCCGGCCGAGGTGGCTCATGAGGATCAGCCTGCCCCCGCGGTCGATGACGCTGCGGATCGTCTCGAGCGCCATACGGATGCGGCGGTCGTCGGTGATCCGCCCGTTTTCCAGCGGGACGTTGAAGTCCACCCGCATCAGGACTCGTTTACCCTTGACATCGACATCGGCAATGGTCTTCTTGGCCATCGTGTGACCGTCCTTTCGATCGCTCAAATCCGTCGGGTTTGGTTCGGCTTCCCGGTTTTCCCTGGCCCCCCATCCCGGATCACCGGCATCATAACCTTCCGGGATTGGGGCGTCATTCGGCGGATGCGGCCGTTCCCTGCGACTTTCCCGTCGCTCCGCCCTACAATATGTCGTCTTCACTGGCAGGCAGGCACAGGCGGTCTCGCGGCCGCCTGAGGGAGCGGGCGGATGCCGGATCATCGATGTGGGTGGAGCAGCGGGTCGTGGGCCGTGGGCTTGGCCGCGTGCCTGTGGATGACCTTGCCGGCGCGGGCGCTGGAGATCTTCTCCGAAGGCATGGAAGTGCCGGAAACGATCTCGCCCATCCCCGATGGGTGGGGCGAGCTGTCGGGGGATTATCTTGTGCCCGACTTCGGGTTCGGGGGGGCGCAGGTGGGGCAGAGCGAGCACATCTGGCTGGTCCCCCAAGAGGGTGGCGATCCGACCTCCTTCGCCACGCTCGACTTTGCCCCGCGGGGCGGGCTGTTCCTCCCCGATTCCTTTGGCGCACTCGGCGGCCAATTCCTCGCCGCCGGGGAACAGGCGCTTTCCGGCGGGCAGTTCCTTGGCAGAATCGTCACCCTCGACGCCCAGGCGAACCAGACCGCGCTACTTACAAGCGGGACTTACGATTCTCTCACCACCCCCGTCATCGCACCGGCCGGCTTCGGCTCGCACGGCGGTCAACTGCTGATCACGAACCAGCTCAGCGGTGTGATCACCGTCAGCCCGTCGGGCGGGGTGAGCGAGTTTTTCAACGCCCTGAGTTACCGCTCGCAGACACAGCTTGATGTGATCCCCTTCGGCGCGGAGTTCGCCCCGGCTGGCTTTGGCGAGCACGGCGGAAAGCTCTTCGTCACCGACGGCAGGACCACTCCTGGCGAAGCGAAGCTGCACGTGCTGGCGATCGACGCCCAGGGCAACGCGGAGCTTTTCCTGACGGTGGCGCTGACGCCCCAGCAGGCGGCCATCGACGCCGGGCTGCGACAGCTCGCCTTCGTACCCGACGGGTTCGGGGTACTCACGGGCAAGATGCTGCTGTCCGTGTCCGGCTCACTCACCGGCGGCGGGGCGCTGGGCGAGCTGCTGGTGATCAACCGCCACGCCGAAATCATCGGAAAGCTCAAGATCGGCCAGGAGATCACCAAGTTCGACCCGCGCGGGGTGTACTTCCGAGACGACGGGAGCATCCTCATCAGCGACGGGTCGGATCCCATCCTGATCGCCTGCCCCGGCGACTTCTACATCCCCGAACCGGTCACCGCCTGGGTATACTTGTTCACGCTCGCGGCGCTCAGGCGCCGGCGCTGAAGTTGGGTGGCAACGTTCATCGCCTCGGGTGCCATGCCCTCGCGCAGCGTGGGCATGTAGCCCCCAGCTACCAACAACCCACCGACACCCCAGGACTCTCCCCATGCGAACCCTCCGTGTGTCGCTCCAACACTGGATCGCCGCCCTCATGATGGGCTGCATGACCGCCGGGCTGTGCCTGGCCCACCCCGGGCACGACCACCCCGTCCCACGAACCGCGCCCAACCCGGTCAACGACACTCTCCATGGCCAGACCATCACCGATGAGTACCGCTGGCTCGAAGGCGATGAAACCGGCAAGATGACCGACGCCGTCTCGGCCTGGACCGACGCCCAGAATGAGTACACCCGCCACAACCTCGACAACCTCCCCGGCAGGGAGAAGCTCGAAGCCCGTCTCACCGAGCTGATGGAAGTCCCGGCGATCGGATCGCCGCGCATGCGCGGCAACCGGTACTTCTACTTCGAGCGCTCGGGCAGGCAGAACCAGGCGGTGGTCAAGATGCGCCTGGGCCACGACGGCGAACCGCGCGTGCTGCTCGATCCCAACGAGCTTTCCGAAGACGGGCTGCTGACCATCTCGTGGATCTCCCCCAGCCATGATGGAAGCCTGCTGGCTTTCGGGATGTACCGCGCCGGGGATGAGAACAGCACCTGCTACGTGCTGGATGTCGATCGCGGGGTATGGCTTGCGGAGGAGATCCCCGGGAAGGTCGGGGGGGTGAACTGGCTGCCCGACGGCCGGGGCTTCCTCTACCGCCGCCTGGCGGACCCGGCGAACCCCTACTCCGGGCAGATCAAGCTGCACACGCTGGGCACGCACCATCGTCAGGACGCCCTGCTCTTTGAGCAGTACAAGGAAGGCCCGCTCGCGACGACCTGGGGGCCGAACGCCTCGCTGAGCAGGGACGGTCGATGGCTGCTGCTGGCCTACTGGACCAGCACGAAGGACAACGACCTCTGGGCTGTGGACCTCGACCGCTACCGCCGCACGGGTGAGTTCATCCGGCAGGAAATCGTGGTGGGAGAGCAGGCCGCCAGCAGCGGGACGATCCTCGGCGACACGCTTTTCATGGAGACGAACCTCGATGCGCCCAACGGGCGGGTGGTCAAGGTCGATCTCACCAATCCCTCGATCGAACAGTGGCGCGAGATCATCCCCCAGCGCGACGACATGGTCCTGCGCGACCTCTCCGTCGCGCGCGGAATCCTCGTCGCCACCTACCTCCACAACGCCTCGACGCGCATCGAGAAGTTCGACTACGAAGGCAACCCCCTGGGCCCCGTCGAACTGCCGGGCATCGGCTCGGCCGGCATCGCCGTCGAGGAAGACCGCACCGAGGGCTTCCTCTCCTTCAGCAGCTTCAACATGCCCTCCACCATCTACCGTGTGGACATCGCCACCAACGAGCGCACGCTCTGGGCAAGGCCCGATGTCCCCGTCGATCCCGATACCGTCGAGGTCAAGCAGGTCTGGTACCCCTCGAAGGACGGCACGAAGATCAGCATGTTCATCGTCCACCGCAAGGGGATTTCGCTCAGCGGCGACAATCCGACGATCCTCTATGGTTACGGGGGGTTCAACATCAGCATGACGCCGTCTTTCAGCGCCACGCTCTTTCCCTGGTTCGAGGCCGGGGGCGTTTACGCCGTCCCCAACCTGCGCGGCGGCGGCGAGTACGGCAAGGCCTGGCACGAGGCGGGCATCCTCGGCAACAAGCAGAACGTCTTTGATGATTTCATCGCCGCGGCGCAGTGGCTGGTTGAGAACGGCTACACCAACCGGCGCAAGCTCGGGATCGCCGGGGGTTCCAACGGCGGGTTGCTCACCGGTGCGGCGATCACTCAGCGGCCGGACCTCTTCGAGGCCGCGATCATCGGCGTGCCGCTGCTGGACATGCTGCGCTATCACCAGTTTCTCATGGCCCGATACTGGGTACCGGAGTACGGCTCCGCCGAGAACCCCTCGGACTTCGAGTATCTGCTCAAGTACTCGCCCTACCACAAGATCAACCCCGGCGCGCGGTATCCGGCGGTGCTGCTGACCGCGGGGGAGAACGACACGCGCGTCCACCCGCTTCACGCGCGCAAGATGGCCGCCAGC